>JBCBHI010000095.1:0-10399 GCA_038525885.1 Bacteroidota bacterium | reverse complement strand
CTGAACCCGGGGACCGGTGGCCTGGCCGAAGCACCCCGTGCCCTGCGGACGAATAAGCAAATGGCCTCTAGAGCGTCGAACTCATCGCTGGTAAAATCGTGCGTGCTTTGCCCATCGGCAGTCATGGTGGCGTAGCCCTCATTGGCGGACGCTGCCGATCGGCTGAACCCGGGGACCGGTGGCCTGGCCGAAGCACCCCGTGCCCTGCGGACGAATAAGTGGGATGCCAGAAAGCCCTCTTCTGCGTGCGTAGGGCGGTTGGCCAAGGCCTGGTATACCGAAATGCCCAGCACCCGGGCCAGTAGTTGGTCTACCTGCAACACCTCTACTTTATATCCTGCTTGGGTAGCATTGGCCAGCAGATTGTACGCGCCTAGCGACATGGATTCCAGCTGAAAAAAGGGTGGGATCAGCACCAAAGCATCCCCTCCGGTCAGTAGGGAGTCAAGCAGAGATGGTATCTCCTCCAGTGCTTGGTTTGCTTCGGAGAGGGCCGCCTCGTTCATTTCTCCAGGGTAGTAGGTTGGTTAGGCTCGCTTTCCCACAGCAAGGGGCAGCGGTAGGGGTCATGCATATCTCGGAGGTGGCCAAGTTGCACCCCGTCGTAGCCCAAGGGGTCTACCACTAGCTTATCGGTGACTAGTGTGATGGCCATCGCCATCCGGGGCTCGGCCCCGTGGTGGGTACCACTGCCGTGCAGGGTGTGGGCATCGTGTACGCTGTATCCACCTACTGGCACCACTACGGGCACCGCTTTGAGGGGAGTCGCGGCCGACATCTGCATCCGCTGCCATTCTTCTTCCAGGTACCCTTGCTCTTGTATGGGTAGTGCACGTATGGCTTGCCTTTGGCGGTGCGAACCTGCCAGGTAGATCAGCGGGCCGTCCTGCGGACCTATGGCATGCAGGGGCACCCATGCATGGATAATGCCCTCGGGAAAGTACTGCGTATAGTCGAAATCCCGATGCCAGGGGATCTGGCTTTGGACCCCTGCCGCTCCGGGCTTAATCCATAGCGCCGTATCTAGCAATTGCAGCCGGGTGCTACCCGTGATTTCGGCCACTTCACGGGCAAACTGCTCCTGAAGCAAACCCTCATAGAGCGCCTTGTCCGATAGATGCAGGCCTTTTACCTGCATGAAACTATCCTTCTTCTGGAGCGAATAATTGCTAAACTTAGGCGGGGTCTGTGTGTCATATTGCCCCGCTAGCACGCGCTGGGTGCCTTGTTGCAGGGCAGGCAATAGCTTGCCCATGGGGGCCGACTGTGGCACAATCGCGAATCCTTCCTCTTGAAAGGTGCCGAGCCCAGCCAGATCCGCCGATTCTAGGGATGACTTCAATAACTCAGAAGGGTTAGGTCGTAGCATACGTGTGAGGTTAGGGGAGATCAAATAGTTGCATAAGGTCACCCGGGTCCATCCGGTGTTCGTCCCAAGGTAGTAGTTTCAGGTCGGTGCATGGTTGCATGCCGGGGGGTACCTGCTGGGGTTTCAGCACAAAGTACCTTTGCTGGGCTATTTCCACGGTGCCCGTTAGGGCTACTCGTAGGGGCTGGTCCACAAACAGGGGACCTTGCACCCCACGGGCCAGCCCTGTGGTTTGTGCCTGTGCCTCCTGGAAAATTTGTAGTCCGCGAGCCAGCGTAACCCCAAAGGCGCGCTGAGGATTCTGGCCGCATTCCATAAACATGGCGGTGGGTATCATGCCCAAGCCCAGTTGCTGGGTCCAGAGTTCCGACCAGGTCTCTGCTGTATCGTTCACACCCCGGATCAGCGGCCCGTGGCTGCGTATTTGGGTCCCCGTATCCCGAATCCTGCCTACGGCCTCTCGCACCATAGGCGTAGAAAGCTCCCTGGGATGCGAAAGGTGAGCCATGAGGCTCAGTTGTTTGCCCGCTTTGGCTACCATTGCAAACACTTCTAGTAGGCCATCCGCATCAGCATCTGTAGTAAAACGGTAGGGCCAATAGCTCAGAGCCTTGGAGTGAATCCGAATGTTCTGTAGGCTTTCTACTTCGAGTAGCGGTTGCAAGTAGGTTTTTAGCTTCCGGGCCGACATCACCAAGGGGTCCGCTCCCGTGAAAACGGCATCGGTGATTTCCGGGTGTGCCATTAGGTAGGGCACGGGCGTCTGTGGGTCCTGATACCGAAAGGAGGGAGGTGCCTCCGAAGTCTGAAACAGGTTCCAGCGAAAGCAGTAGCTACAGTACGCATGGCAGGTGCGCACGGCGGGGTCAGCAAACAGGTTGAGCTGATGCGTATAGTTGTGGTATAGCCCATCAATGAGTTCCCCGTCTAGCCTGGCGTAGCAAGCAGGATGCGATACACCAGCCGGGGCTGCTTGAGCCCGTAAACGCTCCGTGATTGAGGGCCACTGTGCCTTGGGCAATGGGAGCCTATGCGCATTGCGTAGCCAGGCGTAGTCCTCCGGCGCCAGCATGCTTTCCTGCGGAAATATCAGTCTGTAGATAGGGTCATCCTCCGGAGCCGACCAGTCAATCAGCTCCTCCAACACGTAGCTATTCACTTTGAAGTGAAATACCTGACTTAGGATTTCGAACCTTTCCCGAGCGACCGCTGATAGCCGCTGCCAGTATGGCGATTTCATGAAGGCGTTCCGGCCAAAGGATTGGTAATTAGGAGATGGCTTCATAGTAAAGGGGCTCAGCAAGAAGAAAGGACGATGGCATCGGTTCGGGCACGATTCCCGTTTTCCGTAAGGATGGTAGTCCCTCTTATGTCCGATTGTATAGGCATAAAAGGATAATGCACGGTGAAGGATAGATTCTTAGGGGCCGAAAAAGTCTCCTCCTTGACGTAGCTATTGTACCAGAACTTTATTCTAAAGGAGCCGCCCTCTTCTGAAGAGGTACCCTTTTCCAGGATCGCCTCTACTTTTAATATTCGCCTAAACTGGTCCAGGTCCTGTATTTCCAGTTCAACCCATACCTTGAGCAACTCTCCGCTCTGCCCGATAAAAAACTTGCGTTCTACAGCCAGTTTCTGGTTTATCAGACCAGTTTGTCCATCTTCTCTCTTATTGATGTGATCCATCGCTTCTTGAAATGCCTTCCAAGTATCGCCCTTAATGACCACGGTTTTGTGATCTATTTGCCTATACCGCGACCGCTGATCAAAGGTGACTTTGTTCAGGTTATAGAAGGCACGGTTGAACTGCTCTTGCCACTGGGTAATGCCGTTTTTCTGGGTCAGATTTGAGTTAGCAAAATCGAAAGAGGTACCGTCTTCAACGGGTATCCGAGAAGCCGTTGGCTCAGACGGGGGGCGCTCAGTTGCATGGGGCCATAGTGGTGTAATCTGGTTGGTGCCCAGCCGGGCAAATTCTTGGTTCAGAAACGAGGTGACGTTGATAGAGAACGTCTGTTCGTTGATGATGATCTGCCTGGCCTGTTCTTCGGCTGTTTTGGCGTTGGCTTGGGATATCACCAGTTTGGTGTGCGTTACCCCCGGGTCGAACAGAATGCTTACGTAGGGAGGAATCTTGAAAAAACAACCCGGCCAATAGTACCATCGTAGTTGCAAAGGACCGGTTCTTGGTTTCCCGAGGGTTATGGCATCCAGATAAGTTTGAACCTCGGTTTGTACCCCTTCCCATTGATCTTTGGTGAGTCTGGCAATGTCATAGGAATTGTAAACATCCACCGGGCTCACATCCGCCCAATCGTAAGGTTTGTCAGGATTTTTCACGTACATACTAAAGAGAACCCCATCCGTTAGGGTGCCCCGGCGTATTTCCTCGTTGTTTTGCAGGCACAAGGCAAACCAGGGTCTCAGTGTACGTACGGTTTCTGCGGCACGCCATAGTTGGATAGTAAAAAATTGAGCCGTTCTAAAGCGAAAATCCATGATTTCATGGGCCAATTTCTTTCGGTCTTCTTCCGATAGCTTGGGCCATTCAGCGGTGTTCATGTCTGGGCATAGTTGACTAGCGATCTGCTTTAGGGCGTTCTTTTCCTCGTCCAAAAGCCCATTCAAGTCCAGTGTATTCGGATCTTCCGGTGCGAATTTCAGCCGAAGGCTATGATCGATTGAGTCAAAAATCTCTAATTGGGCTTGGATCAGTTTGCCTGCCGCACTCAATGCCAATCCCTCTTGGGACAGCGTATTGGGCATGGATACATCATCATTGCGGTCCTCTTGGACCAAACTAAAAAAGACATTGTCTAGCCAAGCCATACGAGCGTTTCGCTGCTGCAGGTTGGTAGCCTCTCTATCACCATTGAAACTATTTTCCGAAGTGGCCTCGTGCCACCCGTTGCTCAAATCTTGAAAATGAGATAGAATGTCTGAAGGACTATGAAAAGTTCGTGCTGACATAATGAAAGGGGGCTTTTGGGTAGAAATTAAGGATTAGGCTATTAGGCCTATTTTGGATTATTCTAGCCCCTCATACATGAAGAACTAGACTTGACTTAGTATACAATATTTATGTTTTGACCCTCTGTTTTAACCAGAGGAGAGGACGATGGCATTCGTATGTTTATAGGTTTGGCCCGAACCATCTAAAATCGAAATGTCCTCATGGTTATCTTTCTTCTCCGCTACCGAAGTGTAGTGGAATGCGGCTCGGTGTTGGGTTGATATTATATCATATGCCATACTTAAAAAGTGTTTTCTAGTTTAAAAATTTGATACCACAACCGGACATACTACCTGATCGGATAATTGTGCTATAAACCCAAATGGATCTTCGGCGGTGTTGTATGCCAAGGTATCCGTACCAATCCCGATAGACAGGGCGTATCGGGTGGTATTGCTTTCGTTTGATGGGCTGCCGTGCAGCGTATATTGGTGGTGTACACTTATACCTCCGGGTCTTAGCCGTATGGCTTCGGCCTTTTGCAGGCCTTCGGTTTGGTTCCAGACTCTCTTACCTTTTTCAAACTTTGTTGCATTGGCCAGCACGTCCCTAACCGCTGGCCCATCCGGGCATTGGTGGGAGCCTGGCAAGTACCAGAGTGTACCCGAATTCTCATCCACTTCAGAAAATGGCATCCACACCTGATAACAGCCTTCAGTAAAGCAGCGCACATGCTGCGCCTCGCTGTGCCAAGGAGTGATAGCCTGCGGGGCACCGCCACCTGGCTTGATAAACAGTTGAGACCCTAGCACCTGAATACGTTTGCTTTCCAGAATTTCCGCGAGTAGGTTGCCCAAACCCGAATGGGTCACCAATTGACGGAAACTCCGGTCGCACAGGTGTGGGTTGAAGATCTGCTGTAGGGTTTCGCGGTCGTGGGGCTGGGCACGACGTGCCGTAGGCGGAGTACCCGTATCGTATTCCCCGGCTATGATGTGGGGAATACGGGCACGTGCCGCTTCGAGCAATGGTAAGGGCACTACGGGATCAGAGACCACGCAGTACCCAGCCCGATCCAGACGAGCCTTACACAAATCGAGTTTGGAGGCGGTAGGCAGGGTCATGGAGTAGGTTCTGGGCTTCGTACCATTGGAAGTAGTCCGTCTCGGCTACCGGGTCATCGGCAATGCGTTGCATCAGCGTGCGCAATGATGCCAGGCCAGCTTCCCAATCTTGCTGGTGCTTGGTTGTATCGGCTTGTGCCTTCCGGTCTTGCAGTACCTTCATGCGATATAGGTGCGCATCCAGTGCGTTGAACCAGGCTGCTTGCCCTTCCGCCAGACTTATGGCTTCTTCCAGCAGCCGATCTGTTTCGGCTCCGGCCTCCTTGGTGGAGTCAAAAATGGCCGGGAACATGTGGTAGCTATAGCCGGCACTAGATCGTACCATCGGCGTTTCTATCCATTCCCCAGTCTCTTCGTTGAGTTGGCGTGCCTGAGTGTAGAGCCTGCCACCCTCTTGGAGGAGTGCCATGCGATCTTCTGCCTCGGTGGCCAGTTGCATGTACCCTTCGGCAGCGTAGTAGGAGAAATAGGCCACGGCTAGCTTTTGCTCTTGGGCAATCATACCCGCCAACTTTTCTCCCGCCTTTTGGGGTTCTCCCAGGAAGGAGTGCAGGATCATCTCGGGGAAAATAAACTGGTACGCCGTGTAGTTTTCCCGCTTTATGGTTTCGTACATCTTCTGCCCCTCGGCCTTCAGTGTGTCCCAGTCGTTGAGCCGGTGGTGCATCATCAGCAGAACGTCGTAGGCCAGTCCAAGCGCCGACTGGTCAGCGAGGTCCGTGGCGTAAGCCAGCCCTTCTTTCAGGTATTGTAGCCCTTTCTTGGGTTGCCCTCGGTAGAAGTAACCCAGCGAGCCCAGGATGAGGAAGTGGCAGCGGGTATTCATGCCGTTGGCACGCATGGCCTCCTCATCGGTCGCTTGGTTGTACAAGTCGTCGCCCGCTTCCCATAGCTCTATGCCCTTGAGCAAGCGCCCCACAAAGAAGTGCGCTTGCGCCAGGTGCACGTACACCCCCTGAATGAAGATGCGGAGTTGGTGGTACTTCTCATCGTCACCTGCTTGCTGAGCCGCTTCCATCTTCTTCAGAATTCGGGCCAGCTGCTCATCGCCCAACTCCGAAGCCTTTTGGTGCTCGGCCCGGTAGTGGTAGCTCAGCCACTGGTAGAAGGCTGCCGTTTCGAGCTGGTCAGCCCGATCAGGATACAGTGTCCCGTTTGTGATGCCCTGCCAGTTTTCCCACAGCGTACTTAGGGTAGGGTGGTCGGTGGCCGCTACCGCCTCCTGCCAGCGAGCTTCTAGGGTAGCCATTGGTTCCCCTTCCTGCAAGGCGGCGTTGGTGTGTTGGTCTAGCCACTGACTAAGCTCAGCTGAGGAGGCCAGATCACCCGCCACTTCGCGAAGCTTGATTAAGATGTCTAGCCGGTCTAGCCGATCCAGCTGCTGTACCGCAGTTTCTATCTCCTCCGCTTGCTCAATGAGCCCTTTACTTCCATAGCCGTCCAGTGTCATCACGGCAGGCGATACGTTTACGCCCATATCCAGCGTGCGCTTGAGCTTGAGCACTTGGTCAGGAAGCTCGCCAATCCAGGTACGGACCGTGCCTGATATGGCCCGGGCCTCTTGGTTACCCGAGGCCGTAACCTGCTTCTGGATGGCGGTGTTGCCTAGCTCCGTGGCCCGGCCATGGTTGCCCGCCCCGGCGTAGTGCCGTGCAGGCTCCATGGGGGTATTGTCGAGCATTTCGGGGAAGTGAACCTCTATAGTGTTGGCAATACTGCCGTGGACCACTTGGCGGTGTGCCGTCACCATACCGTCGTAGGCCGCATCGCGAATGAGGGCGTGGCGGAAAATATAGTGCGCCCCTTGGCCGCTTTTCTGCCGATATACTAAGTCTGCCTGAGTCAGCTGATCCAAATCAGCCAATACCTTGTCTTCCGTTTTGTTGGAGGCTTTCAGCAACAAATCATAATCGAACTCCCTTCCAATGGCCGAAGCCATTTGCGCGGTCTCCTTGGCGGAAGCCATGCGGTCCAGACGAGCGTTGAGTAGGTCCGCTAAGGTGCTGGGAATGGCTTGCTCTTCTATGTTCTCCACCAGCTGATAGCGCCCATCTTGTAGCTCCAGATATTTACTCTCTTGGAGCATACTGGCCATCTCCTCCACAAACAAAGGGATACCGTCCGTACGATCCAGGATGTAAGCCACTACTTTATCATCCACTTGCTCGGCAGCCAGTGTGCTGCGTACCAAAGCACCTACCGCCGTTTCGGGTAATTCTTCTAGGTCGATTTTGGTATATAGCCCCGCATCCCAAGGGTTTTGGAAATTGGGACGGGTAGTCATCAAGAATAGTAAGTGATGCCCGGAAAGTTTAGGAAGAAATTGGGTTACGAACTCGGTACTGGTGGGGTCAAGCCAGTGGAGGTCTTCCAAAACCAATAAGAAAGGCTTGGTTGCATCCAGGGAGGACAGGATCCGGTGCAATGCGGCGAACAGTAAGGCTTTTTGCTCCTCAGGGGTTTGGGAGAGTTGCGTGTAGTGCTCCTCAGAGAAGGGCAGATTCAGCCAGGAGGCAAACAGGGGGAGGCTTTCAGCAGCCGTTTCGCCTGACTGCTCTAAGCCCATAGCCAGTTTTTGCAAGGCTTCTTCCTTGGTCTGAGCCGAATGGATACCCCAATGATGCTGCAGCATGGTGAGAAAGGGGTAGAGCGCATTGTTTTGGTGCTCTGGGAGGCAGCGGCATTCACGGACCAAGTCTCCAAGCTCTCTAACGGCTTGTTTTACTTCATGGGTCAGTTTGCTCTTGCCTATGCCCGCTTGACCGTGCAAGATCAAGGCCTGGCCCTGACCTTGGGCCCGTCCCCAAGCTGCCAGCGCTTCAGTCTTTTCCGCATCACGGCCCACCATCGGCCTTTCGGCGGACCAAGGACGCAAGGCCGTCCCGGTCTCACTTTCTCGTTCCTTGGTTAGGGCAAACGTGGTGATTTCCTGTGGGCTTTGCAGGGAACTGATAGCTCCGGCAGGCTTGCTATCAAAGAAGGGAGCCAACAACCGCTCACTGCTCTCGCTGATCAATACCCCGTTTTTGGCCTGTTGGGCCAAGGCAAAGGCAATCATCGGGACAGCTCCTTCTGGTAATACCCCTTGCTGGGCAAGTACGGTACCCGAATGCATACCCATCCAAAGGTGGGCTTTCAAACCATGCTGCTCTTCCAAGAATTGGCTGCGCTGTGCTACGTCGTGCATCAGCTCCAAGGCCGCCTTACCCGCGCGGCGGGCATCGGTATCGGTACTCTCGGGATAGCCAAAATATACCGCCAAGTGATTCATAAAGGAATCGGATACGGTACCGCCGTACCGTTGGGCCGTATCCCGGCAAAGCTGAAGCTGATCCTTTTGCAGAGCATCCAATACCTCCAATTCAATAGGAATTTCCCCCACCACCTCTAGCTGCAACTGCATGCACAGTACGGTGATCTGCTTACGCGTAGCAATGGCAGCTTGGTAGCCCAGTTGGTTGTCTACCGTTACTTCTTCTGGCAATTCTAGGGTGGAAACCGTAGAGCGAAGAGCCCCTGAAAGGGTATTAAAATTAATCGCCTCAAAATCCTGCAAGAGGCCTTGGGTATCGGCCACCCGGTTGCGAGGATTTTTTTCGAGCACCCTCCGCATTAAGAGGCCTAGGGGATGATCTAGTAAGGCGGGTGGAAGGGGCACCGGAGTAGGAGCGAGCTGTTTCTGGAAGACCTGCCCAATGGATTCCCCTTCCATGATCGGAACTCCGGTAAGGCACTCCAGCAGAATGAGCCCCCAGGCATAGAGGTCGGATTTTGGCGTAGGGGACTCACCTCGGAGCTGCTCCGGGGCGCTATAGGTAGGGGTACCCACTACATCCTTGGTGAAGGTAAGGGTGCGGTAGTCTGCAGTTCGGTATTCCTGAGTAAAAGCGGCAATGCCAAAATCAAGGATTTTAACATACGGTTTGGCCCCCGTCTGGGTAACCATAATATTCTGAGGCTTGAGATCCCGGTGCACAATGCCAGCCTCGTGGGCGGTCACCAGGGCATCCAGCAATTGGCTCATGAGAGGAGCCATGGCTGCGGCCGAAAGACTACCGTGGTCTAGTAGGTAGTTTTTCAGCGTTTTGCCTTCTACAAATTCAAATACGGCAAAGGGCAACTCCTGCTCATCAAACCCCTTGTCTAACAATTGTACTATATGGGGGTGATGTAGCTCGGCCACCAATTGCGTTTCCCTTTCGAAACGGGCGATTTGTTTGGTTTTAGTGCTAGCGTCAATATCCTCACGCGCCTTAAGCCTTTTGATGGCCACTTGCCTTCCCGTTCTCAGCTGTTGGGCCTTAAATACGGTGCCGTACCCACCTTCACCAATAGGCTCTAAAAGGTGGTAGTTTTCTAATGCCGAAACGGTGGTTTTGGGTAAGATGCTTTGCTTTTCCATGGTGTAGTTAAAGCTTAGAAAGGAAAGACGGTTGGCAACCCATTCACTCCTTCACCTGTAGGGCCGAAAGCCAAAATTGTAGTGTGGAACCGTCAATAATTTAGAGCTTTATTTTTCCTGTCTGAACTGTTCGGATGTTAATTTTTGTACATCTACAATAGACAGTATAGTCTATTGTGACGGGTTTTTAGATTATGCTTTAATAATACAGGATGGATGGTAATTGGAAGACAAAAAATGCTGAGAAATGTAGGAAGGGTTACTCTTTAATTCTTACCGGTGATGAATTGGTATGAGCTACGCATTTTTACGTACAAGTTGCCAAAAGCCGATGAAGGTCACAGGAGGAGGGAAGAAAATGTGAGGCAGAACGAATTTTGGTGATAATTGCTTAGTAGGGATGAAGTGGGTTTAGTGGTTAACCATTAGTGGGTCAACACAAAGGACCATTTTATCAGGGCAACTGCATTTAGATCCGTATAGCATTTATTATCGGAGTGCCGGCCCAGCCTCCTTACCAAGGAGGGTCGGGTGAAACCCGGGCCGCGATG
>JBCBHI010000094.1:0-10420 GCA_038525885.1 Bacteroidota bacterium | reverse complement strand
AGTGGCTGGGCAATTTCGCCTACCATATAGACTTGTCTCCGGTGGCGTTTATTGCTAGTTCGCTAGGCACCCTGGCTTTGCTTGTGGTTACGGCCGGTGGCCAAACGTTAGTGGCTGCTCTTCGGAACCCAGTGGATAGCATCCGTAACGATTAACCGGAAGTTGCCAGGCTGATTTTACAACAATGCCGATGAACAGGAGGTATATGTTGCGGATAGACCCTAGATTCGTTACTCGAATCCATACCCTCGTCACCTACCGCAAAATACATGGTCCTTTCTACCCAGTTTCGGTCACAGCATATTGAGAAACTAACCGCCGAAGAGTACGACGTAGTCGTCATAGGTGGTGGCATTACCGGGGCAGGCATTGCCCTGGATGCCGCTTCGCGGGGGCTGCGCACCGCCTTGGTAGAGAAACGAGATTTTGCCTCCGGCACCAGTAGCCGTTCTACCAAGCTCATCCATGGAGGGCTGCGCTATCTCAAGCAATTCGAAATCGCCTTGGTACGGGAGGTAGGCCGCGAGCGGGCTATTGTACACAAACTAGCCCCTCATTTGGTGGTGCCAGAGAAAATGATCTTGCCCTTGGTAGAGGGCGGGACTTATGGCAAGCTGGCTACCTCAGTGGGTTTGTTTGTGTATGATGTACTGGCAGGCGTAGAGCGGCCAGACCAGCGCGTGATGCTCAATATGGAAGAGGCGATGGAGCATGAGCCTCTCTTAAACGAGGAGGGCTTGAAAGGCGCTGGGTTTTATGCTGAATACCGTACGGACGACGCGCGCTTAACCGTTGAGGTGATGAAAACGGCCGCGCAGCATGGGGCACTCTGTCTCAACTATGTAGAGGCCATGGACTTTCTCTACACCGGAGAGACCATTTCTGGGATTCAGGTTAAGGATCACCTGTCCGGTCAGGAACTGGAAGTAAGGGCCAAGGTAGTGGTAAGTGCAGCCGGGCCCTGGGTAGATGAGGTACGCAAGAAGGACGGGGAGCTTTCTGGCAAAAGGCTACACTTGACGAAAGGTGTGCACTTGGTGGTGCCTTACGAGAAGCTTCCTTTGCAACAGTCCATCTACTTTGATGTGCCCGATGGGCGGATGATTTTCGCTATTCCTCGTGGAGAAGTGACCTACATTGGTACCACGGACACGGATTATCATGGAGATCCCAACCGGGTAATGACGGATCGTGAAGATGCTGACTACCTGCTCGATGCCGTCAACGCTAGCTTCCCAAGTATCCATCTCAAGGTAGAAGATGTGGTGAGTAGCTGGGCCGGCTTGCGACCCTTGATCCATGAGGAAGGCAAAAGTGCTTCACAACTATCTCGCAAAGATGAGATCTTCGAGTCCGAAGGTGGTTTGCTTTCCATAGCCGGAGGTAAGCTTACGGGCTACCGCAAAATGGCCGAGCGGATAGTAGACCGGGTGAAACAGCGAATAGAAAAAGATGGGGGTAGGGAAATCCCGAAATGCACCACGGATAAAATACCTCTGGTAGGAGGTGATTTTGATGGCTACAAGGAGGTGAAAGCTTTCGTAGCAGTACTAGAAGAGCAGGTCGCCCCTATGGGGCTTTCGCCAGCAGATGTTGGCTACTTGGTGCACAACTATGGCCAGCAGACCCAGGTGATATTGAAAGGGCTTGAAGGGTATCGGGATGGAAACACCCCAGAAGTTGCCTTGGGCCTGGCAGAGTTAGAATATTGTATGGCTCACGAAGGGGTATACACCCTCTTGGATTTTTTCAATTTCCGAACCGGCCGCTTGTACTTCCGTATCCATACCATTCCTGCGCTCAAGGAGCCCGTGGCGTCGCGCATGGCAGAAGCCTTGGGCTGGTCCCAAGATGAACGTTTACAGCAACTCGCTGATTTGGAACAAGCCATTGCGGATGTGGCCGAACACTTCAAGCAATAGGATACGCTAACCTAGTTGGCTTAAGAAACCACAGTTACGGCTATCACAATGGAAGCCGCAATAGCGGTCTGTACTTCCTGATTGACGGCCATATTCACATGCAAGGCCCATGTAGTGTCCTCAAGGAGGGCTTTGGTAAGGCGTCGGGCCTGCCTGCGTTCTTTGGGGGTGTCCGCTACTATGCTAAAACTGTTGCTGGCGTGAAGCAAGCTCAGTAGGTAGGCATCCTCTTCCGTAGGAGTTCCCTTTTGGAAGATTAACTGCTTTAGTCTTGTTTTTAGTTGTTCGCGCTCTACCCGTTGAGTAAGCCTGGTGGCTCGGTAAGGGATAAATAAGAACCTCCTTTGCTCTGTCTGGAGTTTCCCTTGGCTGGCCAAATGGGAAACCATCTTCCTTTTCCAGGGTACTTTGGAGTTATTGAGCGAAGAGATCCAGTAGTTTAAGCTTTTGGTCTTCTTTGTCTTTTGCATCCTACGCATCACCTCGCCATGTACCTCGGGTATATGGTTCGTATCCCCCGATATGACCACATTCTTTCCTTCCGTAGACAAAGCCCCCTCAATGATCAAATCCATGATGACGGCTCCCACCAGGCTGGCAGATAGGGAAACATCGTCAAGGATGAAGCGGGCTTTGTGTTCATGATGGCAAAGTAGAAGCCATTTTTCTGCAAGGAGGGGAGATTGCGGCATACGGTTTTTGGGATGTTCTTGCTTGGTTAGTATCCTACCCACGTGGATTATTACACGCTGGGGCAGAAAAAAGAAAAGCCTCACCAGCTATGCTGATGAGGCTTGAAATACTTTAAGAAGTAGGCTTGATCAGTTGGTGGACTGAATTAGCCGCATGGCTGCTGGTCCTAAGTGGTCCATCAGAGCGCGCTTGTATTCGGTGCTATTGCGGTACCCGGTACCGTGCCGGTAGAAAGCCTCCCAAATGGGCCCCCAGTCTGAGCCTTTGGGGAGCACAAAAGCAAATTGCTCCGAGGTGTCATCTGCTGCGGGATGCCGTTGTATGGGCTTACCATTTTTTACCGCGTCTACGTAGAATACCAAATCCAGATAAGCAAACCCATTCGGATTCGCAAGTACCTTATTGAGCACGTCAGGGCTTGAGCTAGCATATTGGATGGGCATCGCTCCCCAATAGCTGTTCTTTAGCCCCATTATTCTGGATTCGTTGGTAGTGCCTTGTGCAGTGTAGGCCGTCATTCCCGCAAATGTCTGACCTATCTGAGCTACATCTGCTAGGTTAGGTTTTCCCTTTTGCGTGATCAGAATGGCCTTGTTTTCAATGAAAAATGGGGTGAAAGTAACCTCGCTTTTTCTGGCTTCAGTCACGGTGATGTTGCCAATTCCTACTACTCCATCCCGGCCGGCTTTGGCTTGATTGTACATCGTAGCAAAGCTAGTTCCATCCCCACTGTAGTCCAGGCGTAGAGTAATGCCATGGGTTTGCTGCACATATGCAGAGAAGTCCTCTAAAATACTCACACATACACCAGCCAATTGACCTGAAGCGTCGCGATAGACAAAGCCTGGTGTTTCCACAAAAGTGACCTTCAGTACTCCCGCTCCCGAATTTTTAGCGTTAGCAAAGGAAGTTCCGGTTAGCTGTGCGCTGGCTCCATAGTAGGTGCCAACACAAAAAAGTATGGAGAGGATACCCGTCCTCCATTGATACCCTATAGTTTTCATTGTGATTAATTTAGTGATTCCGTTAGCAGACAGTAATGTACCTAACCTATTCGTCGAATACAATTATGGCAGCCTTGGGCTGTCTAAAACTTTAGATGAATAAGTGCCCTGTCAAAAAAAAGAGGGCTGTATTTTCATGAAAATACAGCCCTCTTTAGGAGACTTAAGTATGGATTATAATCCAGAAATATCAACAATTTTAACCTCCACTCTGCGGCTTTCCCGGGCAGAACCTCCGCTGTCGCTGGTAGCCCCATAGCCACGTGCCACTACTTTACGGCGCGGTAGCCCACGGCCGTTTAGATAGTCCAGTACCCCGATGGCCCGCTCGTTAGATAGCTTGCGGTTAAACTCAGGGTCACCCTCTGAAGAAGCATAGCCCGAAATCTCTACCCCGAGTTCCTTCACATTTTGAACATCTAGCAGGAGTTGATCCAATTGGGAATGAAACTCAGCATCCAGTTCGCTTTGCCCGCTGTTGAAATATACTTTTACCACCTTGCCTAGCAAATTAGGATCATACGTGGCAGTAGAGTTAGCCGCGGCTTCACGCTCTGCCCGCTGTTGCTCGGCTACCTCGGCTACATAAAAAGTAGGGAGGGAAAAGATCGTGTCTCCATCGATGACCCGCATTTCTAGCGCATCTTCCGGGTTCTCCTCATAGTAGTATACGGTAGTCGCAGCCTCAATGTCCTCATTATTGCCTTCATCGAAATCTATCGAGTCGATTGGGCTTGATTCGTAGAGTAGATCCAAAAGATAATCGTAGGCGACCTCATCCGAAGAAGCTACAATCAGATCCATCATCTCATACAAGTCTACACTATCATTCTGCACCAGCAGGCGGTCCCTGGTTTTTTGTGGATCATTGGGGTCGGTATTATCCGTGTCATAGAAGGCGTTTCGAACCTCCACTCCCTGTCCTACCACTTCGTCAAACTGCTTTACCGCGCGCAATACTATCTGCTGATACAGACGGTAGAAATACTGCTGATTAGGGATGTTGATGTTTACGGTGTAGGGTAGGTACCCTTCCGCCGTGATGATCATGTCGTAGTTTTTTCCCGGAGGGAAGATGATCAAATAGTCTCCCGTCTCAGGATCAGGGTCATATACATATTTGACCTTCTCGCTCGTCTCATTATCCACTACATTGATTCTGGCTCCCACCGAGGTGCCATCCTCGCCGGTGATTCTACCCGTTACCATGGTGAGTGGTACATTGGTTTCACTCTCTGGCATGTTTAAGTAGTAGATATCCTGTCCGCCAGCTCCACCGGGACGGTCAGAGCTAAAGTATCCTTTGCTTCCGTCAGCCGTCAGGGTGAAATAGTTATCGTTGGACGTGGTATTGATGGGATAGCCCATGTTTTCGGGTACCACCCAAGCACCTCCTGCTTTGTAGGTCTTAAAGATGTCCCGGCCTCCTATGGTAGTGTGACCGTCGGAAGTGAAGAACAGCGTATGACCATCAGGGTGAATGAAGGGGGCGTCCTCGTCAAATTCTGAGTTGATGCTAGGCCCTAAATTGATCGCCTCCATCCAATTGCCGTCCTCATCCTTCTCTGACATGTAAATATCCATGCCACCGAAACCACCGGGACGGTTACTGGCAAAGAAAATGGTTTGCCCGTCAGGGGTAAGGCTAGCGGTGGTTTCTAAGTACCTGGAGTTGATCTCATTGCCCAAGGTCTCAGGAGCTCCCCAGCTATCACCAGATTTATGTACCGAATAAATGCTACCGGAGTTGTTGGCCCCGCTCAGGAAGATGAGCATCTGTAAACCATCCGCCGAAATACCTGCGGTACCAATGTTAGCATTAGATGCCGCTTGGATTTTAAGCTCAGTGGGGGTAGACCAGCTGCCGTTGTTTTGGTAGGTCACCAGGATGCTCTCAACGGCATCATCAGGCCTGCCAGTAGCGGAGCGAAAAGCGGTGAAGGCCATTACGCTTTCGTCGGCAGACACTACAGGATTGTACTCTGTGGTCCCACTGTTGATGTTATCTCCAAAACGGAAGACATCGATGGTTTTGGGTTTCTCCAAGATGGTGGCCGCATTTTCACAAACGATTAGCTGCCGCTCGGTTTCCTTCAGCAAATTAGGTTCCCGGCCCTCACCCTGATAATTCTCGTAGGATTCAATCGCCTTGGCGATTTGGTTATTGATATGATAGGCTTTGCCCAGATAGTAGTAAACCTCACTGGGAACATCCTTGTCACGATTTGCCAACGCACTTTCCAGCTCAGGAATGGCCTTCGCATGGTTATTTGCATTAGAAGACAAGATATAGCAGACACCGAGGCCATAATGCACCCGAGGCAAATCACCTCCAGCTTCTAGCGCTTTCTGGTAGTTTTCCAGGGCATCAGAGTAATTGCGAAGACGAACTAATTGGTCTGCGCGAAGAATTAAACGCTCAACATTTTGTGCCGCTACCGGCAAAATGTTCAGCATAGTAATACATACACCGAGTAGAAAGGCTACCGTCCGCTTTTTCATGAGCCAATCATTTTTAAATATCAAAAACATAATACTTTTCACCGAGGCGAAATTATATGGAGTAAATCCAAGCTTTGTTACAATTGTACGGATAAAATATTGAAAAGCTTCAAGTTATAGCAAAAACTATAAGTTTTGGATTCGGTCAATGGCCTTAAGTCTCTGTAATAGAGGGGGATGTGAATAATTAAAAAACACATACCAAGGGTGCGGCATCAGGTTACTGAGGTTGTGCACCGACAATTTTTTTAGGGCCGATTGTAGCGGTTCCCCGCCATACGTGCGCGTTGCATAGGCATCTGCTTCATATTCGTTTTTTCGACTGACGTAGTTGCCTATCAGGCCCAAAATTGTGGAGATGGGCCCATATAAGATAGCAAATGCTATTAGGTTTAAATGAATAGCATATTCTGTGCCACCTAATGCAAACGACAATTCCTCATTGAATATGATAAACTGCATGAGGAATAGCATAAGGCCGGTTTGTAGCGTAGATAAGAGGAAACCCGCTCGGATATGTTGCTTCTTGTAGTGTCCTACTTCGTGGGCCAAAACGCTTACCAGCTCGTCGGTACTATGCTTCTCAATCAGGGTGTCATAAAGAACCACCTTTTTCTGCGGCCCAAATCCAGAGAAGAAGGCATTACTCTTGTTAGATCGACGTGACCCATCCATGACCAGGATGTTGGTAAGTGGGAATTTCACCTTGCGGGCATAGTCCTCAATAGAATGTTTCAGTTCGCCTTCTTGCAAAGGGGTTAGCTTATTGAAAATGGGCAAGATCAAGGTGGAATAGAAAACATTCATAAAAAGGGAGAATGCCGTAATGGCAATCCAGGAAATCCACCAGAAATCCCGACCCATTTGGGTAAGCAAGTAAATGAAAAGGGCCAGTAATGGGCCACCTAGTAGAATGCCCAATAGGTAGCCTTTTACCTTGTCTAGCAAGAAGGTACGGAGTGTTGTTTTATTGAATCCGTAGCGGGCCTCTAGCCGAAAAGTACCGTACCACTGGAAGGGGGTGGTGAGTAGGTCACTGGCAATAAAAAGTGATCCGAAAAAGGCTAAGGGAAGCCAAAGCTCACTTGTGATGTAGCGAGACAAAAGGCCATCGATCCAGCCAAAGCCTCCAAAGGCTAACAGTCCAAAGCTGGCCACGAAGCTGGTGAGGGAAGTGACAAAGCCAAACCGGGTTTGCGATCTCTGATACCGAATAGATTTTTGGTACTCGGTTTCCTCGTAGATGTTGGCCAGTTCGCTGGGCAACTCTTCTTGCAGGTATTTGATGTTCAGGTAGTCAATTACCTGATCAACCAAGAAACCGAAGCCGGTAATGGCCAGGATTACATACAGAAACTCTGTGCCGGTCATATACGAAGTGTTGTCCCGGCAAAAATAAGGAATTCTAGTGGCAGCTTAGAATCTCGGACAAGGAATCCGCCGCACATTCAAAGGCGGTTTGCGCGGATTGCCCAGGAAGAAGTCATAGGTAACCGAAACCTCATGGGCACCCCCGCTGCGTATGCCTACATTGCTAAGAGTATAGTCAAAGGAGTAGCCCAAATTGAAGCCGTTGTATGTCATTCCTACCAAGGCCACCAGGCCGTCGTTGTTGAAGTTTCCTTCAGCATTGGGGATGGGAATGCCTCGGTACCAAAGTCCAACTACCAAAGGCTCCAGAGTAGCGTACAATCCTGATTCTAGCTGCTGGAAGGCACCTTGTAGTTTGTATTGGGCAGTGATGGAAAGCGAACGTTCCTGCCCTACCTCGTTTTCTCCTACCAAAAACTGGCCAACTCTCAAGGGGATTTTATACCCGGCATGAATAGTAGTTTTCATCCGTAGCAGGCTTTCGCCTCCGGCAACGGATTGATTGGGGCGATTGAGGTGCCAAACAGCCCCACCTAACCAAAACCGTGGGCTGTAAAAAAGCACTCCTGTTGCTAGGTCAAGCAGCCAGACTTGGGCGCCTCCAGGCAAGGGTTCTGCAGTACCCACGCCGGTGATGTTTCCGTCCTGATCCAGCTGATCGCCAAAGATCAAGCCACTGAAGTCGGCTGTTTTGTAGATGGCGCCTACGTGCATACCGGCTCTCGCCGTAAGGGTCTTAGTCAGGGGCAGTTCATAAGCGTATTGCAAGCCCGCCTGGATGTTGCTCAGCCCCCGGAAGCCTTCTACATCGCGGGTGATGATAGCCCCAAAGCCGCTTCGCCAGTCTTCATAGAAGTAATCAAAGAAAGCCGAATAGGTAGTAAAGGTAGCCTCGGCACCGGGCCATTGCGTACGGAAATTGCCACCTACAGTTGCCATTTGGGGGCCCTGGTTGCCTGCAAAGGCAGGGTTGAGGTACAATGGGGCAGCGTAGAATTGGGAATACTGAGCGTCCTGAGCCAACGAAGGCAGTGCGAGCAGGGTCATACTTATGCTCATGATGAGCCAAGAATGACGAATAGTTATGCGGGAAATCTCCATTCCGAATGTTATGAATACAGGCAACGTCCTAAACCGGGACAATATTATCCTTTCCGTCTTGAGGAATAACGAAGCTACTGACCAAACTATTTCAAATGTATTATTTTGTCCCAAATTGACTAAATATTTTTCAGATGCACAGGTCACTTTACTTACCTTGCTCGTTATACTTTCAAAACAGGTGAAATTCTATCTATAAGCATGAAAAAAGTGCGATTAAGGCCACTTTCTCCAGGTAGAATCTTATGGGTGTGTGTACTACTCCTTTGTATTTCTAACCTTCGGGCACAAAATTTCTCTGATTATAACTGGCTGTTTGGTAACCATCAGCAACACGTTTCCTTTCTGAAAGGTAGTGGTGAATTCCATATCCTGGATACTACTGCTATCTCATTAGGGTTACAGGGTGCTTCGGTAGCCTCCACTGCTCAAAGCGGTGAGCTACTCCTATTCACGGATGGTATTACCATCTACGATGCGTCCTATCAGCCTATGGCAGGGCAGGGAGCAGATTTGAATGGGGATACCCTGGCTACCCGAGGCACGGTGATCGTTCCTGTGGCCGGTCAGGACAGTGCCTACTATGTCATTTACCGAACCGAGGCCGGGGATTTGGAGTATGCCACAGTCCGTATGGATTCGGCCGGCAATGGCACCCCTCAATTACCGTTGGGCCGGGTGGTAAATATCAACCAACCCTTGCTTACCGGGCCGGTTGGTGCCTTCACTACCTTCCAGGGTGGTGAGAACGGACCCTATTTTTTGGCATATCAAGAGCTGACGGGGGATAATGATCTGGTTTCGGTACCCATCACGCCGCTCAACTTCCCCCCTATAGGTTCAGAGGTTCGTACCCCCCTGCCCGGCAATGCCTTTGTAGCACAGAGTCTTTCCTTTAGTAGTACAGGCAACCAGCTATTCGCTGCGCCAGCTACGGCCAATATCAACGTACACCGCTTTCAGGTAAACATTGGTACGGGTACGCTTACATTTCTTTCCACCGTTCTGAACTCAGGGTTTTCTGACGGAATAGGCGCCAATGTATACGATGCGGAAATTAGCCCCAGCGGTCGGTATCTATACGTATCGCGGGGTGGCAATGGCAGCAGTACAGGAAATGTATTTCAGTATGACCTGGATAGTGCTGTATCAGCTGCCTCAGTATTGCCCAGCTCCGTAGCGCGTAGTTATGGGCTGAAAAGAGGACCCGACGGCAGTATCTATCATCTGTACCAAGAGTCGGCTACTGGCCCCTACTTATTGGGTAGGATAGGTTTTGCTGATTCTGTGGCTAGTTTGGTCACCTACGATGTAGTGGACGAAGGGATCGCTGATTGGGGTGCGGAGCAGTTTCCGGAGATTGCCGGTACTCATCCGCAATCTTTTACCATAAGCTTTGTCACTCAGGATGAATGTACTGGGGGCACCACTAAATTCTTCCCGGTAGTAGACCCTCCAGGCTTAAGCTACTCCTGGTCGTTTGACTCCGCCGGAGAAAACACCAGTGATGCGGTGAGCCCCATAGTCCAGTTCGATAACCCTGGAAACTACGAAGTTACCCTGACCGTGGAGGTCCCCGGAGTGGGCATGCAATCATTCACCCAAAACGTGGAGATTATTGATAACTCCATGAACAACGTGATGACGGTGAGTGATACCACTATTTGCCCAGGAGATACCTTAGTCATTGAGGCTACGGGAGAGGGCATCACACCCGGTTCAGAGTTCTGGTCAGAGATTGACTCCATCACCATGCAGCCTACTGCGGGTTCGGAACTCCGGGTGACCGATGCCGGTACCTACTGGGTGCGGGTTTCTTTCGATAAC
>JBCBHI010000093.1:0-10539 GCA_038525885.1 Bacteroidota bacterium | reverse complement strand
GGAAAGATCTGGCTTTACCCGTCCCTACGTTATATATCCCGGAGTTCTTTCTATGGTGCATTAAGAATAGGCAAATAGAGCACACATCTTCCACCGAAATAAAGTCCCTTAGCTGTTTCCCGTCCTCATAGTTAGCGTTGTGAGATCGGAATAGCTTCATCCCCTCCGTCTTTCGGATTTGATGGAAAGCATGGTAAACCACCGAAGCCATTCTGCCCTTATGTTCCTCATGCGGGCCATACACATTGAAGAACTTCAATCCTGCCCAGAAAAAAGGCATCTCCCTTTGATCTAGCGCCCAAACATCAAATTCCTGCTTACTATCCCCATACGGGTTTAGAGGTTTCAACTGAGGAATTTGTTCTTCCTCATCTGCGAACCCGTGCTCGCCTAGCCCGTAGGTAGCTGCGGATGAAGCATAAACCAAAGGGATTTGATATTTAGTGCAGGCCTTCCACACATCTTTGGTATACTGAGTATTGAGGCGGTTCATTAAGTCCCTGTCAAACTCAGCCGTGTCTGTTCTAGCACCTAAGTGAAAAATGAACTCAATCTCTTTTTCGTGAGCCTTTATCCAAGACAAGAATTCATCCCGATTCACCTTTTCCCATACAGGGATTTCCTCCAGATGCTTATTCTTTACAGGGTTATCGAAATAATCAACCGCTACCAGGGCCTTGTATCCCTCACTATGCAATGTTTTTAGAAGATTGCTGCCTATAAATCCGGCAGCACCAGTGACTACAATCATGGCAAGTATTCAATTCTCTCCTGCAAAAGAACGAATTCCCAATTAATCACCCACCATGTTTACCAATACTAGGAAACATTAACGTTCCTTTGCTAATTTTGCACCCAAATTAAAAATAGGGAGGCGTAAGATGGTCTATATCAGTAGGGAAGAGCATTTTAATGCAGCGCATAAATTGTACAATCCCAAGTGGAGCCGGGAGCAGAATGAAGTGGTATTTGGCCCCTGTGCCAATGAAAATTGGCATGGACATAATTTCGTGTTGATTACCACCGTAAAGGGTAACCCGGATCCTGAAACGGGATTTGTCGTGGACCTAAAGAAACTATCCAATACGGTGAAGAACGAGGTTATCAATAAGGTAGATCATAAAAACCTTAACCTCGATGTCCCCTTTATGGAAGGTAAGATGGCCAGCTGCGAAGTGTTGGTCATGGAATTCTGGAAAATTTTAGAGCCAGCTGTTAAGAAGATCACTGACCGGGGAGAGCTACATAGCCTTAAACTGTATGAGACCCCCCGGAATTTTGTAGAATACTTTGGAGAGGAAGCGTGAAGTTTTTTCTCGTAGCAGGGGAAAGATCAGGCGATCTGCATGCTAGCCGCATTGTAGAAGAACTCAAGGTGAAGTACCCTGAGGCTACTTTTCAAGGGTGGGGTGGCGACCGGATGGAACAAACAGGAGTGGTGCTCAAAAAGCATTATCGGGATACCGCTACCATGGGGTTTCTGGAAGTGCTGAAGAAGCTCTCCTATTTCAAAAACCTGATTAAAGAGTGTAAACAGCATATCACCAGCTACCAGCCCGACGCCATACTCTTTGTTGATTTTAGCGCCTTCAATCTACGAGTCGCACCCCATGCTAAGGCTCTGAAAATACCCGTATACTATTTCATTACCCCGAAGGTTTGGGCATGGAATACCAAGCGAGCTTTTAAACTCCAGCGGCTTACAGATCACCGGCTAGTGATTTTGCCCTTCGAGGTCGATTTCTTTCAGCAACGAGGAATCGATTCTACTTACGTAGGCAATCCATTGACGGAGCGAATTAGAAAATTCTCGAAAGCTGAAGATTTTCGTGAGAAACATGGTTTAGATGACCGCCCCATTATGGCTTTGCTACCCGGTAGCAGAAGGCAAGAAGTGAGCCGTATCCTACCTGTTTTAGTGGAGCTCACACAGTCCGAACCCAGTTTCCAATGGGTACTCTCTGGTGTGAAATCACTTCCAGAACATCTCTATCAACCAGCGCTAGCTAAGAAGATACCCATTGTGTGGGAGGACTCCTATAACCTAATGGCCTATGCCCATACAGCTGTAGTAGCTTCGGGTACAGCTACCCTCGAAACAGCCCTTTTTAATGTCCCACAAGTGGTTGTTTACAAAACCAGCATGGTTTCGGCTTGGGTGGTACGTTTGGTGATCAAAATCCCCTTTGTATCACTGCCTAATCTGATTGCGGGCAGAGAGATGATCCCCGAACAGTTGCAGAATAATTGCACTAAGGATAAAGTACTGGAGGAATTCCTGGTGTTGCAGAGCGATGAGGGAAGGAACCAACAGTTAGCGGGGTATCAGGAGATTCAAAATAAACTGGGTGATCTGGATACTCCACTTGAAGTAGCCAAATACATCGCGAATACCTTAAGCAGTTAAAACAAAAAAGCCTTGAGTGATCCCCAAGGCTTCATGAATTACTATTTCTTCAAAGGTTTAAGCCACCTTCAGGTTCTTAAACTTAGATTTCTCGAATTTCTCCTCAGCAAATGACTTAGTAATTACGAACTCACTCACCTCGTCAGTGGATGGAAGTTCAAACATAGGATCAGTCATAATAGCCTCACAGATTGACCGCAAGCCGCGTGCTCCTAACTTGAACTCGATGGCTTTATCTACAATGTAGTCCAGCGCATCCTCATCAAACATCAGCTCAATTTCCTCCATGCCAAACAGCTTTTTGTACTGCTTGGTAAGCGCATTTTTTGGCTGAGTCAAGATCAACTTCAAAGTTTCCCGATCAAGGGGGTTCAAATGCGTGAGTACTGGCAATCGGCCAATTAATTCAGGAATCAAGCCAAACCCTTTCAAGTCCTGGGCAGTAATGTACTTCAACAAGTTTTCTTGTGTAGCCTGCTCACGGCCTTCGCCATCTGCACTAGAAGCAAACCCAATCGGACGTGTGTTCAAACGCTTTGCAATCACCCGTGCAATGCCATCGAAAGCTCCACCGCACAAAAACAAGATGTTCTCTGTATTCACCGCGATCATTTTTTGATCAGGATGCTTCCGGCCACCTTGAGGAGGTACGTTTACGGAAGTGCCTTCCAACAACTTAAGCAAAGCCTGCTGTACACCTTCACCGCTCACATCACGAGTGATAGAAGGGTTGTCGGACTTCCTGGCAATCTTATCGATTTCATCGATGTAGATAATACCCCTCTCTGCAGCTTCCACATCATAGTTGGCTGCTTGCAATAGTCTGGTAAGAATGCTCTCTACATCCTCGCCTACATAGCCCGCCTCGGTCAATACCGTAGCGTCTGCTATACAAAAGGGTACTTGTAGAATTTTGGCTAGAGTACGGGCTAGGTAGGTTTTACCCGTGCCCGTTTCTCCTGCCATAATGATGTTCGACTTCTCTATAGTAACATCGTCTTCATGCTCATCTTGCATCAGGCGTTTGTAGTGGTTGTATACCGCTACCGATATCACCCGCTTTGCTTCATTCTGCCCCACCACATACTGATCCAAATGGCCTTTCATGTCAGCGGGCTTGATAAGGTTGAATTTCGGAGCAGTGGTTTTCTGCTTCGTTTTCACCTCATCCTCCATGATCTGGTTGGCTTGCGATATGCAATGGTTGCAAATATGAGCGCTAATTCCAGAAATCATCAGATCGACTTCCTTTTTGCTACGCCCACAAAATGAACACGTTACTTGTGCCATAGTTGGTCCTTTTTCTCGCCTAACGGCGATATATCGAGCTTATTTTCTTTCAAGTACTTCGTCTATCAGGCCATACTCCTTTGCTTCGGCGGCCTTCATCCAGAAGTCACGGTCAGAATCCTTTTCTATCGTCTCATAGGTCTGTCCGGTATGCTGCGCCAGGATATCATATAGCTCCTTCCGCAAAGACATGATCAGCTTGTAGCTAATTTCCATGTCAGAAGACTGACCCTGCATTCCACCAGAAGGTTGATGGATCATAATCCGGGAATGCTTCAGCGCGGAACGTTTTCCAGCAGCTCCACCCGCCAAAAGAACGGCTCCCATAGAAGCAGCCATGCCAGTACAAATTGTATTTACATCGGGACCGATGAATTGCATGGTGTCGTACATTCCAAGACCAGCGGTTACAGAACCACCAGGACTATTTACGTACATCAGTACATCCTTCTTGGCATCTACGGATTCTAAGAACAACAGTTGGGCAATTACGATGTTCGCTATGTTATCATCGACACCCATTCCTAAAAAGATAATCCGATCCATGATCAGACGTGAAAAAACGTCAATTTCAGCGAATCGGGTAGGGCGCTCCTCAATTACTGAGCGCGTCATGTTTTCAAAGCTCCGGAAGTAGTCATCCATGGTCGTGGTAGGAATCCCCTGACCTTTGACTGCGAATTTCTTGAACTCGTCTCTGTTAATCATACTTGGTAGAACCAATTTTTGACAATCTACGAAAAATAAAAGCCCTATCCCCACGTATTTGGGAATAGGACTTTCATAACTTATTTCGATAAGAGTTAGTTCTCCACCGCTTCGCGGAACTTGTCTACGCTTACCTTTTTAGCCTTGGTTTTTACCTGCTCCAGAACCAAATCCATGATCCGTTGGCTACGCACGTCATTAAACACACGCATGTAGTTGTCTCCATTCTCGCCTTGCAGATAATTGTTCGCAAACGAGTCTAGATTTTCTTCCAATTGAGGCATGGCAGAAAGCCCTTGACCGCCAAACTGTGCGCGAATCAAGTTCTTAGTGTAATCCATTACATCCTCATGCTCCACCTTGATCTCGTTCGTTTTAGCCAGCTGTGAGGTGATTAGGTTCCATTTCAGGTCTTTTAGATAAAGGTCAAATTCCTTCTCTAGTTGCTCCTCAGTAATTTCCTGCTCATTGGTAGTCATGATCCAGCGCTTTAAGAAATCCTCAGGCAACTCAATAGTCACGTGGTCGATTACCGCTGTCTTTACCTCGTTTCTCAAGAAATCTTGAGCCTGTTGGTTATACTGAGCACCCATTTGCTCCTTCACCTTCTCTACAAACTCCTCCTCACTGGCCACAGTACCCTCGCCCATCATACGATCGAAAAACTCCTGATTCATTTCCGCAGGAGTAGACCGATTCACATTTTTCACGGTAAAAGTGTACTCGCCAGCTACCTGCTCTACCTCGTTTTCAGTGCGTCCCAAGAACTTGGCTAGCTCACTAGCTTTAGGAAACGCTTTCTCTATCGCGAAAGTAATGGCGTCATCGGATTTAGCTCCTATGAATTTCTTTTGCTCCCGTTTCGGTAGCTTTTCAATATCAATCAGCCCAGACTCATTGAATTCTGCATCAGCAGGGTTCGTCACGGTGCCATACAAAGAATCACCTTCCTCAGACTCCTCAGGGTTAGACGACTCACCGTTTTGCTTACGCAAGTCCAGAATGAATTCGTCAACCTCTTTCTCCTTCATTTCCACATCGTATGACGTGACCCCGGTTACTTTGGTCAAGTTTACCTCAAAGTCTGAATACAAGCCCACATCATAAACGAACTCATATTCTTCCCCCTCTTCCCAATTAATGTTTTTGATAGACTCCTCATCTGGCAATGGCTCACCTACAATGTTGAGATCTTGCTCACGGATATAATCATTTAGGCTGCTGGAAAGCACCCGGTTGATCTCCTCCACCAAAATGGACTTGCCGTACATCTTCTTGATTACGGAAGCAGGGACCTTTCCAGGCCGGAACCCTTTAAGGTTCGCCTTTTTTCGATAATCCGTTACCTTTTCGTCTACTGCCGGTTGATAATCACTGGGCAGCACTTTAACTTTAATTTTACCCTCGGTGGTAGTCGGTTTGTCTATCGTAATGTCCAAAGGTCCTGGGATTTAAGAAGTGGTACATACCAAAAACCCCCGATCAAATAACGACCTCTTGTTTAGGAGGTGAGTTAATGATCAAGGGTTTCAGTTTAAAGTGCGGATGGAGGGACTCGAACCCCCATGCCTCGCGGCGCTAGATCCTAAGTCTAGTGCGTCTACCAATTTCGCCACATCCGCTAATACTTTGGCAATCAATTGATTAACCAAGTGCCAGATCAATTAGAATCAGACTTTCTCTGCTTCTGCTGATTTGGAAGGGCAAAGATAGTTATTTGATTCAAATACGCCACACCTTTTTGCAACAAAAAAGATGATATTATTGGGCAATAAAGTTAAAGTTGGTTCATGATCACTACGGAGGCAGCAGAGGCAGAAAAAAAGGAGATTATTCGGCGGTATCGCCGATTACTGAGAAAGGCTAAGCCTTTTCTTAAGGATAACGATGCAAAAATCATCAAAAAGGCATTCAACGTTTCCGTAGAGGCCCACAAAGAGATGAGACGGAAAAGTGGAGAGCCATACATATATCATCCCATTGCAGTAGCTGAGATTTGTGTAGAAGAAATTGGTTTAGGTACCACTTCCATAGTTTCCGCCCTATTGCACGATGTGGTGGAAGATACCGATATCACCCTATCAGAGATTAATCGTGACTTTGGAGAGAGGGTAGCGCGCATTATTGATGGCCTCACCAAAATTTCTGGAGTGTTCGATGCAGGGACTACCCAACAAGCTGAGAACTTCCGAAAGTTATTGCTTTCCCTTTCCGACGATTTGAGGGTAATCCTGATCAAGATTGCGGATCGTCTGCATAATATGAGAACCCTGGACAGCATGCCCAGAGATAAGCAGCTGAAGATTGCCTCGGAGACCATTTTCCTCTACGCGCCGTTGGCTCACCGGTTAGGATTATATGCCATCAAATCCGAATTAGAAGACCTCCATCTGAAATTCACCGAAGGAGAGGCCTATAAAGCCATCGCCAATAAAATTCGCCAAACCAAATCTTCTCGTACCCGGTTCATTAACCATTTTATCCACCCCATCCAATCAGAGTTGGATCGGTTAGGGCATTCCTTTACCATCAAGGGCAGACCCAAATCCATCCATTCCATTTGGAATAAGATGAAAAGGCAAGGAGTCGGATTTGAAGAGGTGTACGATCTTTTTGCTATCCGCATTATCATTGACGTGCCCTATGAGGTGGAGAAGGAAGTATGCTGGAAGGTTTATTCAATTGTTACTGATTACTACAGGCCCAATCCTGATCGGTTGCGAGACTGGGTCAGCACTCCCAAATCCAATGGGTATGAATCCCTACATACCACTGTTATGAGTAAGGCAGGGCAATGGGTGGAGGTCCAAATCCGTACTAAGCGGATGGATGACATTGCTGAGAAGGGCTACGCTGCGCATTGGAAGTACAAGGAACAAGGAAAGAATAAAAGCGAGTCGGGCCTTGAAGAGTGGATAAATACCGTGCGGGATACCCTGGAGCAAGCTGACGCCAATGCACTTGAGTTTGTGGAGGATTTCCAAGGAAACCTATTTAGTGAAGAGGTATTTGTGTTTACTCCCGCCGGTGAATTAAAGACTTTGGCGCAAGGAGCTACGGCTCTTGATTTTGCCTTTGAAATTCACACCGAAATTGGTGCCCATTGTTTAGGGGCTAAGGTGAATAATAAGCTAGTTCCGTTAAATCATAAGCTGAAGAATGGAGACCAAGTAGAGATCCTCACCTCCAAAAAACAAAAGCCCAGTGAGGACTGGCTTCGGTTTGTGGTAACAGGAAAAGCAAAATCGAAGATTAAGGATATCCTTAAGGATGAGCGCAAGCAAGCCGCTATTGATGGAAGAGAACTGGTTGAGCGCAAGCTCAAGCAAATGAAAGTGGATAACATAGAAGAAGCCTTCGGGAAACTTCGTGCCTTTTATGACCTCAATAGTAATACCGAACTCTTTTTCCGGGTTGCCAAAGGTATTATTGACCCAAAGGAGCTTAAAAACATCGATTCCCTCACCAAAAAGAAGGGACCGGGGAAAGGAAGGATTTCGGACGGAAAAACCTTCAAGAAAGAAATATCCCGGTTGAAAGGGAACGACCAGGATGCGCTGTTGATTGGTGAAGACCTTGATATCCTGGATTATAAATTGGCTAAGTGTTGTAATCCCATCCCTGGGGACAATGTTTTCGGTTTTGTTACTATTAATGAAGGGATAAAAATTCACCGTACTTCATGCCCCAATGCAAAGCAGCTGCTTTCCACCCATGGCTCCCGAGTAGTAAAAGCCAAATGGAATAGCCAACAAGAGATAGCCTTCCTGGCTGGGCTACGTATAATTGGTACAGATAGGGTAGGCCTCATGAACGATGTAACCAAGGTTATTTCCCAGGACCTCAAAGTGAACATGAGGTCAATCACCATAGATACTGAGGACGGTATCTTTGAAGGAGACATCAAACTGTATGTAAACGATACCCAACATTTGGATACCTTGCTCAAGCGTTTAGAGAAAGTATCCGGGATCGTGAACGTTACTCGTTTCGACCAATAGTCGAATCATTTAATTTCTATCTTTGCAAGGCTGCATCGGCAGCTAGTCAAAACA
Organism: Bacteroidota bacterium; assembly: GCA_038525885.1. Taxonomy (GTDB): domain Bacteria; phylum Bacteroidota; class Bacteroidia; order Cytophagales; family Cyclobacteriaceae; genus DMST01. The sequence continues at coordinate 2,079 of JBCBHI010000093.1, read as the reverse complement.
AAGTACACATGAAGTTTCAGGAGAAAATCAAAGAAGGTATTCTATACCTTGGAATAGAAGGTGACCTGATAGGTGAAAATTCAGGCCCTGAGCTCATGGAAAAGGCAAATGATCATGTGCTCAATGGGATCATCTTGTGTGCTATCGATATCAGCCAGGTTCGCTACATAAATTCCAGCGGATTAGGGGTATTTATTGCCTTACTCACAAAGTTTAGAAATGAGGGAGGGGAAGTAGTGCTTATCAATCCCTCTGATAAAGTGAAGCAAACCCTACTTATTACTAAGCTCACTTCCATTTTTACCATCGTGACTGACGAAGCAGAAGCTGCAGATACCTTGAAGCAGGCACAAGCCTGATCACGACGACTTAAATTCACTTACCTATAATGAAAGTAGATGTATTGCTGGGCCTTCAGTGGGGAGACGAAGGCAAAGGGAAAATTGTGGACTTCCTAGCCCCCAAGTATAATGTAGTTGCCCGTTTTCAAGGAGGCCCCAATGCTGGGCATACCTTAGAGTTTGATGGACATAAACATGTACTGCATCAAATCCCATCCGGTATCTTCCGCGAGAACATCTGCAACGTTGTGGGCAACGGAGTGGTTTTAGATCCAGTTATTTTCCGAAAGGAAATTGATAAACTAGCCCCATTTCAGGTAGATGTATCAAAGAACCTTTTTGTTTCTAAAAAAGCGCAATTGATCCTGCCCACGCACCGGTTGCTTGATGCGGCCGATGAACAGGCCAAAGGAGCAAAGAAGATCGGATCTACTCTTAAAGGAATCGGGCCCACTTATCGGGATAAGACCTCAAGGAATGGCCTAAGGGTTGGTGATATCCTGTCCCCTCATTTTCGAGATAAATACGATGCCCTGGTGGCTAGACATAAAGTATTACTCAATGCCTATGACTTTGAGTACGATTTAGCCGCGATGGAAGAAGAATGGTTTGCCGCCATCGATTATATGAAAACCCTCACCTTGGTAGAGAGTGAGCACTACATAAACGAACAGATCCGGTCATCAGCCTCTATCCTGGCAGAAGGGGCGCAAGGTTCTTTGTTGGATATCGACTTTGGTAGCTATCCCTTTGTGACCAGCTCTACCACCATGGCCGCCGGGGTATGTACCGGACTGGGAGTTGCTCCCAGAAACATAGGTGAGGTGTTTGGGATCTTTAAAGCCTATTGTACCCGAGTGGGTAGTGGGCCGTTCCCAACTGAACTGCACGATGAGGTAGGGGAAGAACTACGTAAAGAAGGAAGAGAGTTTGGTGCTACCACTGGCCGACCCAGGCGGTGTGGTTGGCTAGACCTACCTGCCTTGCGATACGCTATTATGCTAAATGGGGTGACTCAGCTTTTCATGATGAAGGCTGATGTGCTGAATATCTTTAAGGAGATCCAGATTTGTACGGAGTACCGGCTAGAAGATGGGACCGTGACGAGAGATTTTCCCTACGAGGCGAACGAAGAAACCATAGAGCCTATTTATAAAACCATGAAGGGGTGGGATTGCTCTTTGGAAGGAATTGAGGATTTAGATACCATACCTACGGCTCTACAAGAGTATGTTTCCTTCATTGAGGATGAAGTAGGTGTGCCTATCAATATTGTTTCCGTAGGCCCCGATCGCTTACAAACTCTCGTCCGTGGAGAATTGATCGCTTGATCTTCGCTCCTTACTAGGAGAATTCAACGTCAAATTGTATATTCATGGCCCTTTGCAATCCTGCAGAGGGCTGTGGAAAACTAAGGGGAAGAAAATAGATAGTGTCTCTTGCACTGTTAGATCGCTTTTCTACCTTTGCACTCCCTTACGCAAACGGCGTGGGATAAAATTGACAGAAAGGGTTAAGATTTGGGGATGTTGGAGGGAGCTGGAAATGATTAGAAAGTTTTTTCGGCTTTGGATGTTGCGAGTTAGGAATCTTTATTTACCTTTGCATCCCTGTTCGGCAGGAACGGGAGAAAAGGAGATTGAGAGCGAGGGTAGAGGGGTTAGCAACGAGAAGATCTTCAAAAAATTCTTACACTTTCTTTCAATTTTATCCCACGCCGTTTGCGTAAGGGAGTGCA
>JBCBHI010000092.1:0-10620 GCA_038525885.1 Bacteroidota bacterium | reverse complement strand
CGATTATATAAAACCAAATTTAGAAAAGACCTCGAAGGCTGCATTTCTGAAACCAGAAGCCGTGAATTTGTCTCATGGACTCCATGTAAAAAGGCCAATCTACCGTAGTAGACTGGCCTTTATATTCTAGCAGATGAGCGGGTTCCTTATTGCATCTGGATCGCCTGTTCGGTAGGCTTAGGCTCCAGTCCCATATTGAAGTAGGTGAAGGTATACCGGTCGGCAATTTCCTCAATGATCTTACCCGTAGGCTTACCACCACCGTGTCCGGCATCCGTAGCTATTCTAATGAGTACCGGATTGACTCCCGATTGGTTGGCTTGCAGTTCCGCCGCAAACTTAAAGCTATGAGCCGGAACCACCCGGTCATCGTGGTCACCCGTCATGACCATCGTAGCGGGATATTCAGTACCCTCTTCCACATTGTGCACCGGAGAGTAGCCAAGCAGGTATTGGAACATCTCCTCGCTTTGGTCGGCGTTGCCGTAGTCAGACGTCCATCCTGCACCCGCCGTGAATTTATGATACCGCAGCATATCCAGTACCCCTACCGCAGGTAAGGCTACCGCCATCAGGTCTGGGCGCTGAGTCATGGTAGCCCCTACCAGCAGACCACCGTTGGAGCCACCAAAAATGGCTAGCTTCTCCGAGGAAGTATACTTCTCGGCGATCAGGTATTCGGCAGCAGCAATGAAATCGTCAAATACATTTTGCTTATTCATCTGGGTGCCCCCTTCGTGCCAGGTTTCCCCGTATTCACCCCCACCGCGTAGGTTGGGTACTGCATATACCCCTCCTTGTTCCAGCCACCAGATATTAGCCGTGCTGAAAGAAGGCGTTAGGCTGATGTTAAAACCTCCGTATCCATACAGCATGGTAGGGTTCTCCCCGTTGAGCTCCAGCCCTTTCTTGTGGGTGATGAACATAGGCACCTTGGTGCCATCCTTACTGGTGTAGAATACCTGCTTGGTTTCATAGTTCGCCGGATTGAAGTCTACCTCGGGTGAGCGATATAGGGTAGACTCGCCAGTAGCAATCGTGTACTTGAAAATAGTGGGAGGGTAGGTGTAGGAAGTGAAAGTATAGAACAACTCCGTGTCCTCATTTCTACCCGCAAAGCCATAGGCAGAACCTACCGTAGGCAGATCTACCACGCGGTCCAGGGTACCATCCAGATTGAACTGATGGATTACCGTATGGGCATCTTTCAGATAGTCTACCAATAGCTTACCGCCTACTATATCCGCACTACGCATCACCACTTCATCGTCAGTAGGGACCACATCCTTCCAGTTCTCAGGGGTGGGATTGTCCAGCGAGAATTTCACTACCCGGTAGTTGGGCGCGTGCAAGTTGGTACGCAGGTACATCTCATCATTTTCTACGTGCACCCAGGCCGAGGTAGACTCAAATCCGGTATGGATCGGCAGGATAGGGCCGTTGGTCTCCAGGTTCTTATAGTACAGCTCGTTGTTGCTGGTAGACTCCGCTGCGCGGATGAACAGCCAGCGATTGTCTCTGGAAACAAAGCTTCCCAGGTAGCGGCGTGGGGTTTCGCTGCCGCCAAAAACAAACTGGTCTTGTGACTGCGGAGTGCCCAGCTTATGGTAATAGAGTTTGTGCTGGTCAGTCATGGCAGAGAGCTCGCTGCCCTCGGGTTTGTCGTAGCTGGAGTAATAGAAGCCCTCATTGCCTCGCCAGGTTGCCCCGCTAAACTTAATGTCTTTAAGGGTATCCCCTACGATCTCCTTGGTAGCCACATCCATCACCACAAACTTACGCCAGTCAGAACCTGACTCCTGTATGTTGATCACGGCCAGACTACCGTCGTCGGTGAACTGCAAACCTGCCATGGCTACCGTACCATCATCAGAGAACCCATTGGGGTCTAAAAACACCTCTGCATCGCCTTCCAACTCGTCCTGCACATACAGTACACTTTGGTTCTGTAAGCCATCATTGCGATAGAAGAAAAACTTGTCTCCGCGTTTGAAAGGGGCCGATACTTTCTCATAATCCCACAGCTCGGCTATCCGGTCTTTGATTTCCTCCCGAAAGGAGATCTGCTCCAGGTAGCCATACGTAACATCGTTCTGGGATTGGACCCAAGCGCCGGTTTCGTCAGATCGGTCATCCTCAAGCCACCGGTAAGGGTCCGCTATTTCTTGACCCCAAAGTTCATCTACGTGATCTACCGTGGCGGTAGTAGGATAAGTTACCGCTATGCGGGGTTCCTCTCCGGGGGAGCTACAGCCCCAAAGCACTCCCGCTATTCCGATATATAGAATCAGTTTCTTCATATGGTTTCTGTCATCTTTGTCGAAATTTTCACATTTCATTCCCCCCTGCCAACCACTATGTGATAAAGGGCAGTGGCATGGGACTGTGATGTCAATCGGCGTACGAAACGGAGTAATAGCAGTACGGGTAAAGAAATTTCTTACGGGCTTTAATTTTTTTTCGAAGACCTAGATACCGCTTAATGCCTCGGTAAACCCTAAGTAATCTCCTGATAATCTGTTGGTTTCGGAGTAGGCTCAGCTACGTAATTTTGCGGAGAAGCATTTTCTAACGCCTTTTTGAGTCTGGAAAGGCGGTTGTGAGGCCTTGGGACAGCTTGGTTTTGGCTAGGTGGAACCTATCTTTAGCCGAATTTTGGTATGCTAAATAGCTTTCATTATGAACAAAGTAGAAATTGCTGATAAAATGGCTGCTGAAGCTGGAATCAGCAAAGCACAAGCACTCAAAGCGTTGGATGCTTCTTTGGACGCCATTAGCGGAGCAATGGCACAAGGAGACAAAGTAACTCTGGTAGGTTTTGGAACTTTCTCTGTAAGTGAGCGTGCAGCTCGCACCGGACGCAACCCTCGTACGGGTGAGGAAATCAAAATTGAGGCGCGCAAAGTAGCTCGTTTCAAGCCAGGTAAGGCATTGGCAGACGCTGTGCAATAAGAACCTTCTTATCCAATAAAAAACGCCGGTCAGTTTCCCTGATCGGCGTTTTTATTTTCGTCCTTCTCGTGGCTACACTACGGTAGCTCGCTCCTTCATTTTGACCCACAGTTTTGCCCCGGGGCGGTAGGACAGGGTGGCTACTCCTGGTATATCCGGGTTGTCTACCTGCACATCAAACCGTTGGGCTGCTAGCCCCAGAGTAGCAATCATTTCCGCATAGGCGAAATTATTGCCGATGCACATGCGCGGGCCGGCTCCAAAAGGAATAAAGGCCTTTCTTTTCTCTTGCGGTACCCCGTCAATAAAGCGCTCGGGCTGGAACTCCATGGGGTTCTCCCAGAAATCAGGGTGGTGGTGTACCAGCATGATGGGGAGCATAAACTCCAAGTCGTTGGGGAACTCAAATCCGCCGAGCTCTATAGGGTTGATACTATGGCGGGCAATGGACCACACCGGTGGTTTCAGTCGCAGCGACTCATCAATTACGGACCGGGTGTAGGTCATCTGCCAAAGCTGCTCAAAGGTGGGTAGCTCTCCGGTGAATACCCGGTCGGCCTCCTCACGGATGTTTTGTAGAACATCCGGACGGTTGCCAATGAAGGTCATGGCCCAAGTCAGTCCCGCCGCCGAGGTTTCATGCCCCGCCAGGAACAACGTGATCAACTCGTCTTTGAGTTGCTCATCCGTCATTTGCTCTTGGGTTTCCTCATCGATGGCTTTCATAAACATCGCCATCAGGTCCCAGCGGTCATCGTTGCCACTAGCACGGCGGTCCTGGATGATGCGCATCACGATGTCATACAGATAAGTACGCTGTTGCTCAAAACGTGACCGCTTCCCTGTAATGTACTGGGTGTACTTGTACATAGGGTTGAACCGTAGGTTGAGCAGATGCGTCAGGGACTCATCCATCATGTGGTGCATCTTCTCGGTTGACTCTTTTACCTCCGTCCCTACCAGAGACTGCATGACTACCTGAAGGGTCAGGTTGATCATTTCCTCATTCCAGGCCACCTGCTGGTTTTGCTGAGCGCGGCTGTAGATATCGGTTAGGGTTTTGTCCACTACCGCTATCATGTGCGTGAAAATCACCGACAGGTATTTCTTGTGAAAGGCCGGCTGTGCCAGTCGGCGCTGTTTACGCCAAAGCTCACCGTCCGAATTGAGCAAGCCATAGCCCCCCAGTTTCGGTAGGATGTTGGAATAAATATTTCCCTTGCGGAAGTTATGTTTTTGCTTGGTGAGTACTTCGTCAATTAAATCAGGATGACCGCATACGTGCGTAGAGCCAATGCCCAGGTTCATGTGAAATATATCACCATATTCCTTTTGCCAGCCTTTCAAAGCACTCCAGGAATCCTTCGAAAACGCACGAACGGTCTTTAGCCAGTTCGATCCCGTAGAGGGGAGTTCTGAGTAGGGTTTCATTTATGGGGTCTAATCATTTCAATTATAAAGATAACAGTAATTTATTGTAATTGATCTGGTTTTTGGAGGATAAACAATACAAAATCCCCTGATAAAAACTAGTAATTAAGTGTAAAGAACTATTTGTTGCTATTAGATTTCCTGTCCTTCGCAATTTCTTCTGCTGATAGTATTCCTTGTTCGGTCAGAATCTTATTCATCCTATGCACCATACCGTCCAACTCTTTGGAGCTAACTTCCAGAGATTCAAGTAGGTTATCATGTTCCTCCCGCTTCTTGGCCCAGCGGAGTAGGGGAACCAAACCCATCATGGCGGCCAGCGGCCGACGCACTTTGTGGGCATTGATTTGGGCAAACTCTTCCAGCTTGTTCTTCTGAATTTCCAGTTGGTGGGTGCGCTCTCGCACTTTCATTTCCAAGCTTTCATTCATCTGCTCTATCTCCTCCTTCTGCTCCTGTATCTGGAAGTAAGCCCGGGCATTGTCGGTGGCAATGGCTATGTATGCCGCTAAGTTGCGAATGATATCAAACTCAAATTCGGTATAGGCATTTTGTTTCAGGCTGTGCACGGACACCACCCCTATTACCTGATCCTCTTTGTAAAAGGGGACATATATGACCGACTGGGGCATGTCTGTAGTGAAACTAGGTGGGATGGTGCTGCCGATAATCCGGGCATAATCTTCCGTGTAAGAACGGAAGAAGAGGGGCTGCTCATTGACCAAAGCATACACCCCGGGAAAATGGGTATCGTCCAGGTTGTGCCAATGGAAGGGGATAAACTGATTAGGGCGTTTCATCCCCATAAGCTCTAGCCGATTCCGGTCTGGGTTGTTGAGGCCCACAATCAAAGCATGGAGGTCCATAAACCCACTCAGCCTTTTGAACAGGAAATGAACGAGCTCATTTCCATTCATATGAGAGGTGATTTCCCGGCCAATATCCGCCATCACCTTGGTGTCCTCATAGTTACGTTTCAGCTCCAGGGCCTGCTGTTCTAGGGAAGAGGCCTGCCGTTGAATCTGGGTAGTGCGTTCTTCCACCGTCTTTTCCAACCGTTCCTTTTGGTGCTGAATGCTTTGAATGCGCTGTTGGAATATAGCAATGGCAATGATGAGAAGGATGATCGCAAGCAATACCCGAAACCAGGTGGTTTGGTAAAAGGGAGGCTGGATATTCAGTACCAGCCTGGCGGGCTGTTCGCTACGCAGGTTATCATTGTTGGTGGTTCTTACCTCCAACGTGTAGGTGCCTCCCGGTAGATTGGTGAGCGAGGCAAAGCGTTGGGTGCCCAGGTTAATCCAGCCATCTCGGAGCCCTAGCAAGCGGTATTGGTAGGTGTTCTTCTGTGTATTGGTATAGCTCAATCCAGTAAAGTGTACCGTCAGGAAATTCTGATCATGATTGAGCCAAATGGTGTCCAATACCAGGGGGGCCTTAGGTAGCAATTGACTCCCAATGTTGAGTTGCTTACCGTCCAGATCTATTTGAGTAATAAAGGTGGGAGGCCGGAATTCATTGAACGTTAGGCTGTCCGGATAAAAAGTGTTGAATCCATTGATGCCTCCGAAGATCAATAAACCATCGATAGTTTTGTCTGCGGATTGGGTGTTAAACTCATTGCCCTGTAGCCCGTCCATGATCCCAAAATTGCGGAAGATTTCCTGTGGGATGGTAAATACTGAAATGCCACGGTTGGTGCTCACCCAGAGCCTTTCTCGCTCATCTTCCAGTATGCTATATATCACATGGTTAGGTAGGTTGTGCCTTTCATCATAGTGCTTGAAAGTCCCATCGGACAGCATTAGGTCCAGGCCGTTGCGAGTACCCAGCCATAGCCTTCCTTGGGAGTCGTGCAGTATAGACCGCAACTCATCGCTCACGAGGGAGTTGGCATCCGTGGGGTCATGCCGAAATACTTCAAAGACCTCGTCCACCCCCGTCCACCTATGTAGCCCACCTGCAGTACCTACCCACAAATTCCCAAGACCATCTTCGTATAGGAATACTATATTATCATTTTGGAGCCGGTCGGCTAGTTCTGGTTGAGCCCTTATTTTGGTGATGGCTTCGGTTTCTGGGTTGAGGATGTAAATCCCCCGGTCTGTGCCGCACCACAGCTGGGTGGGTGACTGCCAGTACATGGTTTGAATTTGGTTCCCAATTCCCTTTACCCCGGGTTGCTCATCTTCGAACAAATAGTGGGTGAAATCTCCGGTAGCCGGGTCTAACTGATGGAGACCGTATTCCGTACCCACCCAGAGGTTGCCGCTGGGTCCGTAGATCAAGGACCGGACCCGGTTGTCTTGCAGTGCCCCCTCAGTGCCAGGCTCCGCCTGGTACCGGATGAGCTCCATTTCAGGAGTTACCCGTACTAGACCCCCTTCAGTACCCAGCCAGTACCCACCCTCCGGATGAGCCAATACCCTCCATACGCGGTTATTGACCAGATCCAGCGCTCCATTCTCTGTAAGGGAGTAGTTCCCAAATTTGATAGAGGCCGGATCAAAGAAATTCAAACCGCTGCTTGCCCCAAACCACCAGATTCCTTCCTGGCTTTGGTACATGCTCATGATCGTGTTATCCGAAAGGGAATTACGAGCTAGCTGGTTGGAATTGAACTTTTCTGGGGCTTTTCCGGAATGTATGGAATAGCGAGCCAAGTGATGGTTGTGCCCGGCCCATACATGGTTATGATGGGGGTCAAAACCGAGCGAGATCACTGCTTCAGTAGACCAAGCTGTAACCTCCATGGGGCCCGTAGTCGGTTGTTGGTCACCTTCCCATAGGCCATAGTCGGTACCTACATACAGAGCCTCATACGGACTCGGGGCGATAGCCCGGATGGGCAAACCTGAGAAGGCAGGGTGGTGGATGGTCTCAAACTTTTGGCCCCCTCCTTCGGTAGAGTACATTTTTACCAAACCCGACTGGGTGCCAATCCACAAGCTTTCGTAGCTACCCCATGCCAACGCCGTGATATGATTGTTGGGCAAATAAGGGGCTTGGTTAAAGGTATGGGACTCCTTCAGGTCTAGCGAAATATTCACCAGGCCTTCCTCCGTCCCGATCCACAACGTGCTGTCTGGTGTGGCCGCCAGGGCCGTAATGCGGTTGCTGGGAAGCTTGATATGCTCGTGAACCCGAACAAAGTTATTGTACTCAGGATTGTATTTGCAGAGCCCGTTTTTGGTGCCAACCCATAGGCTGCCGTCGTAGGTGGTAGCTAAGGTGGTAATGTGATTGCTGCTTAATGAGGCACTGTCCTGCCGGTCAAAGTAGTAGTTGGTAAAGCTGTATCCATCAAACCGGTTGAGCCCATCAGCGGTACCAAACCACATGAACCCCCAGCGGTCCTGTGCAATGGAAAAAATGGTGCCTTGGGATAAACCCTCCCCAGGAGAGAGCTGCTGGAACTGCACTGCCGTAGTTTGTCCCCATCCGTTCAGACAGCACAGGAGTAATCCCACAAATACCTGTATCCCTTTAACTATCTCCCTCATAGGTGTTTGCATCAATGCTGAGGCAGTCTCTTTGAAATTCTCACATAAAACTTCAAAATAAATTATCTTAAACGTAATGCCCTAGGGTTGTATGTTTTTCTTGCAAAAACCCCCGCACCCTTTCGGTAGCCATACGTGTGGCTGGTGTAGATGACATGACAAGCCAGGCTAGTTAAGATTAGCCAAAGAGGAACTAAAAGTAGGGTAGGATAGTATATTTGCAGAAAAAACAATCCCCATGTTTACTGGAATCATTGAAGCAATAGGTACGCTGCACAACATAGAACAAGAGGGCACCAATGTGCATTTTGACATCAAAAGCACGCTGGCTCCCGAACTCAAAATTGACCAAAGTGTGGCGCACAATGGGGTATGCCTCACGGTGGTAAGCACCCAGGCGGACGAATACCGGGTGACGGCAGTGGATGAGACCTTACAGAAAACCAGTTTGGGAGCTTGGCAGGTTGGGACCAAAGTAAATCTGGAGCGTAGCATGATGATGGGTGGCCGGCTAGACGGTCATATTGTACAAGGACATGTAGACCAAACGGGTACCTGTACTCAGGTGCAAGAAGTAGACGGTAGTTGGTTGTTTGACTTCTCATTCGAACCCATAGGTCACGTGCTGGTAGAGAAGGGGAGTGTTTGTATCAATGGTACTAGCCTTACCTGTTTCAACGTTACGGATACCTCCTTCCGGGTAGCCATCATTCCTTACACTTTTGAGCATACCAACTTCCACCAGCTGCGGTCTGGAGACGCAGTAAATTTGGAGTTTGATATCCTGGGCAAATATGTGGCCCGGCTTTTACAACAAGGAGAAGTCAAAACTGCTTGATTCCTTTTTCCCCGATTCACTCGTATTGTTCCACAAATTCTTTAGTTTTAAGCGAACCCTAGGTAAAAAAACGCCCTCATGAAGCTGAAATGTATGGTGGTGGACGACGACCAGACGTCGCGTCAGATTGTGGAACACTACGTTAAAAAGACTAATTTTTTGCGTTTAGATCACGTTTGTGAAAGTGCGATTGACGCCTCAAATATTTTAATGGAGGAGGATGTAGATATCCTCTTTTTGGACGTGGAGATGCCTGAGATGTCAGGCATGGATTTGTTGAAAACTATAGACAACTCCATTGAGGTGATCATGGTAACCTCTGCCCGGGACTATGCCCCTGAGGCTTTCGAAGCTGCGGTAACTGACTACTTGGTGAAACCCATTGAATACAGTCGGTTTCTGAAGGCAGTTACGAAGGCCAAGGAGAACATCGAGGCGTTCCAGCGGAAACTGAAGGACGGTGATCAGAACAATATTTACGTGAAAACCGACGCTAAAATTGTTAAGATTACCCTAAACAACATTCAGTTTATTGAGGCGCTGGCGGACTACGTAGTAATCAATACCGAAAAGAAGAAGTACATCGTGCACAGTACCATGAAGGGCATCGAGAAGCGACTCCCTGACCGTTACTTCGCGCGGGTACACCGTAGCTATATTGTCAATGTAGGGCACATCGAGGCGTTGGAAGACAATTCCATTATGATCAAGGAAAAGGGGATTCCTATCGGGGCAAGCTACAAGGACAACTTCTTGAGCCGTTTGAACTTCTTATAGACAATCTGTGCCTATAGGCACGAAAATAAATAAGCCCCTCATTGGAATTGACCGATGAGGGGCTTTTTCATGGTGCCTTAATCTGGCATGATATCCACTAAGCAGATACGCTCTCCGATTTCTCTTCTAAATATTTAACCAAGTCAGAAATCTTGCCCTCCAGATATAACTCCAGTCCTTTTTCCACTTCATGGAAAGACAAGCCATAAGCACTGTGGTTCACCTTGCTCTTCACCGGGAACAGACCTAGCGTCTTTTTGATCTGGTTCTCAGTAAGGCAGACATAGTAATTGTCTGGGGTTACAATGCTCGCAATAAATTCCTGTTGGGACTTGGTGTTTTTCAACCAGTAGGTAGGAGCATTTATTTCCTTCTCCTGAAACTCTGCCAATTGTTCTTGCCAGGGAAATTCGCGGAATTTATCAAGTGCGGCCCTAGGTTCTATTTCACCCTCTAGGTAAGATTCTCCCAGGGTCATATTGGCATATTGGTATAATAAGGTAAGCATGCCTCGGTAGTATAGATTTTGTTTTGGGTAATGAATAGGTGTTATTCTTATTAATTATAACGATAGCGAGTAAAAATTGGATTATAAATTCGTCGATAGAATGCAGAGAGCAATATAAGAAAAACTAACCTTGGTCGAAGTGCAGAAATTACGTAGGCATAGGGTAATAGAAAAAGGTGCAATCCTTGGGCTTCAATCCTTGATTCGGAAAGCGCATCCATCGGTACAGGGTAGCCTCTTCCACCAGCCCTGCCTTACGCAAGACTGCTTTAGAGGCCTCGTTTTCGGAATCGCAGTAGGCATAAATGCGGAAAACCTCAGAATGCTGTAGAAGAACTTGAATGGCCCAGCGGGAGGCTTCTGTGGCAATGCCCCGCCCACGCCACCCTGGATAGATGGCGTAGCCAAAATACGCTCTACCCCCCTCATCAATAATCGCAAGGGTGCCTACTAGCTCCCCTGTTTCCTTCCACACGATGCCCATGTTGTATTTAGGCCCAGTGCTCCACTCGGTGCCTGTTTGTTCAATGAATTGGAGGGTGTCCTCCAAGGTTTGATGGGGTTCGTTGGTGAGGTAAGTAAGCGATGGCGGGTGAGACATTAGGTTAGAA
>JBCBHI010000091.1:0-10698 GCA_038525885.1 Bacteroidota bacterium | reverse complement strand
AATTCCCGGACATTTATATCGCACACGATTTAATCTTAAGCGATTAAAATGAAACAAGATATTCCAACAAACGGAGTACAGAAGTTCCTCCGGATACTGATGGGAGCATTTATGGTGTTTGCTGCGGTGGGCCATTTCACTTTTCAGCGGGCCGAATTTCAGGCGCAGGTACCGGAGTGGTTGCCTATGAGTAAAGACCTAGTGGTTATTCTTTCGGGCGTGGTGGAACTAGCCTTAGGTCTGGGGATGATATTCTGGAAACAACAACGGGTCAACGTAGGGCTTGCCCTGGCTTTGTTCTACCTCTTGATTTTCCCCGGAAACATTGCCCAGTACCTCAACGGTACGGATGCGTTTGGCTTGGATACCGACCAAGCCCGGCTCACCCGGCTGTTCTTCCAACCTGTACTAATACTATGGGCCCTGTGGTCTACCGGGGCACTCACTTATCTCCTTCGTCGTAAAAAAACCTCTACCTGATGAAACCCACTTTCTATGACTTTGAGGCGGAAAGTTTGCAAGGCAAACCCGTCAAAATGGATGCATTCGCTGACAAAACTGTGTTGGTAGTGAATACCGCAAGCAAATGCGGGCTTACGCCTCAGTTCGAAGGGCTTGAGAAGCTATACAAAGACTACCAGCACAAGGATGTGGTAGTTTTAGGCTTTCCCTGCAATCAGTTTGCTAACCAAGAGCCCGGCGACGAAAAGTCCATTGAGGAGGGCTGCATGGTCAACTACGGGGTTACGTTTCCGATGTTTAGTAAGGTAAACGTGAACGGGAAGGATGCGCACCCTATTTTCAAATACCTGAAGCAAGAATTAAAAGGCACGCTAGGGGGTAGAATCAAATGGAATTTCACCAAATTCCTGATCGATCCTCAAGGCAACCCCGTGAAAAGGTTTGGTCCGCGGGAGACCCCGGAGGCGATCGACGCCTATTTACAAGATATGTTAACGCATGAAAAATAGCCCAGAGACCCTCTGGTTAGAAAATCAGATCTGCTTTCCGCTCTATGCCGTTTCCCGCATGGTCACTAAGCTGTACACTCCTCTGCTGGACAAGTTGGACATCACCTATCCGCAGTATCTGGTCCTGCTCGTCCTCTGGGAAAAGGACGGGCGCAGTGTATCAGAGATCAGTGAGTTACTGCTTTTAGAATCCAACACCCTCACTCCGCTACTAAAGCGTATGGAAGGTAAGGAGTTGATCAAGCGGCAACGGTCTGCGGAAGACGAACGGCGGGTTGAAATCTCCCTGGCCCCCAAAGGAAATGCCTTGCAGCAAGAAGCCCTGTGCATTCCCCAGACGATTGTAGATCAATTTCAAGATGCCTCCTTGGGCCTGGAAGAGGTAGTACAGCTAAAGCAGACCCTGAGCACCCTAATGGGTGTATTGAAGGAATCAGACGGATAGGAATCATACTGAAAACCTTAAGGCTAATTCACTTGTAAGACCAGCCCTTGTTGGTGTTTAAGCACCAAAAGGTGCATGCACGGCCCCGCGTCACAAACAAGCCTGACCGCGTATGTTGTCGGCGGCCGGCGTTCCGGTGACGGGCTTTCAGCCCTTAAACACCGACAACGGCGGGGTGAAGTTAATGCAAACCCTGAGCACCCTAATGGGCGTATTGAAGGAATCGGATGGATAGCCTGCTATTCAGAAAGAAAAAGCCCACTCAGAGACATCCGAGTGGGCTTATAATTTGACTGTCATCAGCTTCTCAATTCTCGCTTCTGACTTCTCAATTCTATTCTTAAATATCTACATTCGCGTACTTCGCGTTCTTCTCGATGAAGTCCCGGCGGGGGCCTACTTCATCGCCCATCAGCATACTGAAGAGGTGATCCGCCTCGGCCGCCGACTCAATGGTGACGCGCTTCAGGCTGCGGTGCTCAGGGTCCATGGTGGTGGTCCAAAGCTGCTCAGGGTTCATCTCTCCCAAACCTTTGTACCGCTGTACGCCTACGCTGTCCTCCTTGCCTTCTGGGGCAATCTGAGAGATGATTCGCTCCCGGTCTGCCTCTGACCACGCATAGTGCTCTTTCTTACCCCGTTTTACCAGATATAGGGGCGGCAAGGCAATGTAGAGGTACCCTGACTCAATCAGTTCGCGCATATAGCGGAAGAAGAAGGTCAAGATCAAGGTCCGAATATGGCTACCGTCAACGTCGGCATCCGTCATGATGATCACCTTGTGGTAGCGGAGTTTCGTCAAGTTCAGTGCCTTATCGTCTTCCTCCGTGCCGAAGGACACGCCCAAGGCCGTGATCATATTCTTGATCTCCTCGTTATCGTAGATTTTGTGCTCTTGCGCCTTTTCTACGTTCAGGATCTTACCCCGCAGTGGCAAAATCGCCTGGAAATTCCGGTCGCGTCCTTGTTTTGCCGAACCGCCCGCAGAGTCACCCTCCACCAGGTATAGTTCACAAGATTCGGGGTCCTTGTTGGAGCAGTCAGCCAGCTTACCGGGTAGCCCAGTACCCGACATCACGTTCTTACGCTGTACCATCTCACGGGCCTTGCGTGCCGCGTGCCGTGCTTGTGCAGCTAAAATCACCTTCTGCACGATGGACTTGGCCTCCTTGGGGTGGTTTTCCAGGTAGTCGTAGAGTACGTCAGATACCGCACCGTCTACCGCACCCATCACATCACCGTTACCCAGCTTGGTTTTAGTCTGCCCTTCAAACTGTGGCTCTGCTACTTTCACGGAGATAATCGCCGTGAGGCCTTCCCGGAAGTCATCCCCGCTGATTTCCACCTTCAATTTATCCAGCATGCCGTTTTTCTCGGCATAGGCCTTCATAGTACGCGTAAGTGCCCGGCGAAAACCCGAAACGTGCGTCCCCCCCTCTATGGTGTTGATGTTGTTCACATATGAGGCCAGGTTCTCTGAAAAGGAGGTGTTGTAGCTCATAGCCACCTGCACGGGCACGCCCGACTTCTCTCCCTCTATATAGATAGGGTCCTGAATCAACCGCTCGCGCGAAGAATCCAAATAGGTAACGAACTCACGCAAACCACCTTCAGAGAAGAACTCCTCATAAAGAGGCTTTCCGTCCTCAGTGAAATCCCGCAGGTCAGTAAGGGTAATCTTGATACCGGCATTCAGAAATGCCAACTCGCGCAAACGCGAGGCTACGGTCTCGTAGCGGTAAACGGTCTCCGTGAAAATGTCAGCATCCGGGTGGAAATGAACGATGGTACCCTTCTTATCGGTGGTGCCTATCTCGCGCACCGGAAACGCTGGTACCCCGCGGCTATATTGTTGTTCGAAGATTTTGCCATTCCTGTGTACGGTCACCTGTACATGGTCCGAGAGGGCATTCACACAGGATACCCCAACCCCGTGCAAACCACCGGATACTTTGTAGGTATCTTTGTCAAACTTACCCCCAGCGTGCAATACGGTCATTACCACTTCCAAGGCAGATCGCTTTTCCTTGGGGTGCATATCCGTAGGAATTCCCCTACCGTTATCTTCCACGGTAATGGAATTATCATCATGCACAGTAACCATGATGGTATCGCAGTGGCCCGCCATGGCCTCATCGATAGAGTTATCGACTACTTCCCAAATCATATGATGCAGGCCTTTTACGCCTACATCTCCGATGTACATGGCCGGCCGTTTACGCACGGCTTCCAGGCCTTCTAATACCTGGATATTACCTGCCGAATATTGGTTTTGGCTTTTGGCTTTTTCTTCGCTCATTCTTGCAATCTCAAAAAACCAAAACTACAAAAAAATAGGCATTCAAGCGTCTAAAACGTTGATTTTTAATCTTCTATCTAAATCCACCAATCTATTTCTGAATTTCACTCAGAGAAGAAAAGCCCCTACAAATTATCCACATGCCCGCAAGATGCCCCAATAAGGCAAATGAACCTCTATAAACGGCATCTACCTGTCTCACAATCAGTGCTTAAATAGGCCCTTTTCTTTTATGCCGCTACACAACAAGACTGGAGCACAGTGGTTTGATTATTGTGTTCTGGTCACGAAACCCAACTTAATGATGGGATTTTTTAACTAAACCATTAGTTTTGAAATTAACATCTTAGTCGTAAACGCAAATCAGTTATGAAATTCGGCCTTGCTCTACTTCTCCTGCTATCCCTTTCCCCCTTTGCTCTTCATGCTCAAGAAATTGGGGAACCCATTGTGGTTACGGTTCCTGGGCGAAATGGCGACGGGCTTTCCCGCGCTGAACTGAGCGCCCTATATGAAGAGTGCATGAATACAGATGGCTGGTGGCAAGGCCTGCCCCCTATATCCGATCCGCGCTTCCGGCTCACTAGATGGGAGTGGTTCCGCAATAAACCCACCACTCCATTCATAGCCGGCATTCCGGCCTTTGCGCAATACCGACATGGTGCTTGGTTTGGCGAAAAGTTCATCTGCGTAGCACCTCCAGATTCTATGCAGGTATACATGGAAATCAAACGGCGCAGGAGAAACGGTCAGCGGCTTTCTCACTACCGTGACAGCGCAGACCGGGAAACTACCACTCGCCTGGACCTTTCTGGGCTCAGTATTTCCCAAATCCCGGAGTGGATCTATGAGTTCCGCAACCTCAAAACACTCAACCTCTCAGGAACAAAGGTTCGCCACCTACCTGCCAGACTCAACGAGCTGGATAGCCTCAGTGACCTGTATATGGATAGGATGGTGCATGCAGACTCGTTGGAAATAGATCGGCTGAAAAGAATCACTTTTGTATCCGCCAAGAACAATGGATATGAAAAACTACCATGGTGGGTATTAAAATTTTCGAGGCTGGAGGAGATTGACCTGACCGAGAACGCCCTGGATCACATACCCAACAAGTTTTTCTGGCTACCGAAAATCCGGACGGTCAAGGTGTCCAAGAACCCTATCAACCTGGATAAACAATGGCTAATTGGACTACGCAGGCTCACCAATTTACGCCTGAACCAGTGTGGTTTTACCTCCATTCACCCAAAAGTATTCCGGCTAAAGCGGCTACAAGAATTACAATTATCTGACAACCAAATCAGTGAAATCCCGCCAGAAATAGCTCAACTTAAGAACCTAACTTCCTTATCATTTTACAAGAATCAGGTCTCTACTTTGCCCCCGGAATTCTATCAGCTCCAGCAGCTGAAAGTGGTAGATATGTTTTACAATAGTCTAGAACGTATCAGCCCTGAAATTGGTAAAATGGACAGTTTGGAAATACTCTACCTGGCCAACAATCGACTTTTTGATATTCCAGACGAAATAGCAGAACTACCTAAGCTCCGAGAACTATATCTTCATCACAATCGCCTCAGCGACCTGCCTAACAGCTTTTTTACATTAAAACAATTGAGAGTATTCCATATTAACAACAACTACTTCATGGATTTTCCCAAGGAAATCTTAGGCATGAAGTCTTTGGTTGATTTGGACTTTTCTTACAATGACATCGAAGCTATTCCTACAGAGGTGACTCAATTATCAGACTTAAAATTATTGTTTCTCCTAGAAAACCAAGTGGACCTAGAGGGCCGGGAGAGCGCATCACTGAAAGCTGCTTTGGAGCAATTAAAAGAGCAAGGGGTGAGCGTAGGCTATTGATCCTGATAAAGCAGACTTGATTTTTTTCATCAAAACATCTCATTCCAGGGCTCATACTTACAACCAAGGATAATTATGGAAATGGGACATCGTTGTAGTTGGGAAAATAGTTATATTTCAATAATTATTTGTAACTGCCTGCCATCATCATCCATTACAGTAGCAGGAATAGGAGCGCATGGAATATACCTTAGCGAACAAAACAATAGAAGCCTACAAGATCGCCCATCAATGTGAAAAGAGATTTTTTCAAGGTGAGGTGGAGCTATTGGAGTGCTTGCAGCAACTACTCACAACCGCGATAGACGTCACAGAAAGTACCGCAGGGTTTTGGCATTTCAAAACACCCCATCATGACCAAAAATGGTTGGGCTTTCCTGAGAAGGACTGGGACGAAATGACCATCCGTACGTGGCAAGAGGTAATTAAATCTGCCTATTCGGAGTCCTCTCCCACCCTATTGCATTACCCTGCCGGGCTTATTGCGGGACTACCCCAGGAGGATATCCCTATGGTGCATTGGCCCATAGTGATAGAAGGTGAGACCGAGGCCATCTTGATATTGATCAGAGACAAGGCCCCTTACCTACCCGAAGCACTAACCCATTTGGAGCCACTTACCCGTGCAGGCTGGCAACTGCTACGGGAGGTATCTCCTCAAATGAACTCCAAAAACCTCTTGGGCAATGAGGACCTGGTTACCTGGTCTTCTTATTTGGAGCATACTGACGACGCATATTTCGTAGTCAACGATCATGGGCTTATTCTGGACTGTAGTCAAGGTTCCAAAGGGCTCTTGGGTTTGCTGAAAACTCAGGCTATCCAGAAGAATCTCTTCAAGTTCATTTACACGGAGGATCACTCAGGTTTCAAAGCTCACCTGAAGGAAGTCATTACCCAACCCAAGTTGGTAGTGAGCCGCGTCATGACCCGCGACGGGGCTACCAAGGTGGTGGAATGGAAAATCTCTAACCATACGGATAGTTCCTTGCGGTATTTGATGGCAAGGGACATCACTAAGGAGTATCACAACAAGCAGGTCTTACAGAAATCCAAGTCCTATGCCGAACAACTGATAGAAGGCTTACCAGACGGTGTTGCGCTTTTTAATCCCGGAGGGGTCCATCTGGACGTAAACCCGGCGTTTCTGGAAATGACTGGGTTTAGCCCAGACGAACTTAAGGGGCAAACTCCGCCCTTCCCTTACTGGCCTGAGGAAGAAACCGAGAACATACAGGCCGCTTTTGATAAGACCCTAAAGGGAAATTTTGAGGAGGTTGAGCTCGTATTTCAACGCAAAAGCGGCGAGCGTTTTCCCGTCGTTATACGGTCGGCACACATTACCGATAGCCAGGGGCATCCGGTTACTATTTATGCTACCGTTAAAGACATAACCCAGCAAAAGCTGGTACTGGAACAGGTAAAGGAAAACGAATATCGCTTCCGGCAACTGGTGATGAACTCGCCTTTGGCCATCATCATCCATTCGGAGGGTATCATCCGGTTCTGTAACCCCGCAGCAGTGCATCTACTAGAGGGGATTCACTTTGGTAACTTCCTGGGCAAACCCATTTTGTCCTTCTTACAGGAGCCCGAAAATGATCCCGAGAATAGGCTCTCCTCGCTCACCCCTACCAAAACCTCTCATACCACGGAGGAAAAAATTATTAGTATAAAGGGCAATGCTCTTGAGGTAGAGGTTACCTCGCACCATGTAACCTTCGAGGGCAAACCTGCCCACCAAGCCATCTTCAGGGACATCACGGAACGCAAAAAGGCTCTGGATGCCCTCAAAGCCAGCGAAGAAAAGCACCGTTTTTTGGTGGAGTCAGTGCCGCACGTAATCTGGACGGCTAGAGAGCCGGGCCAGGTTGAAATGTGCAATACCAGCGGGCTCAACTTCCTGGGGACCACTACCCAAAACATCCTGTCGCAGGGGTGGCTGCCCTTTGTGCATGCCGAGGACCGGATGAAGGTCACAACTATCTGGGAACGCGCTATTCAGACCGGAGAAGCGTACCGGCTTCGCTACCGACTCGGCAATCCTGATACGGACAATTACCGCTGGATGCAGGAGGAAGCGGTTCCGATGAAAAAGGAGGACGCTACTATTGTGCGCTGGTATGGGGTGGCTACGGATATGCATGAGCAGATCCTGGCAGAAAATGCGCTTTCAAAACGGGAGGCTTTTCTCAACTCCCTGGTGCAGTCTCAGACTACTTTCCTGGTCAGACTGAATAATCACGGCAGGTTCCAGTTTGTGAATGAAGCCTTCCGTACGCGTTTCCAGCATCAAGGACCCTTGCTGGGTAAGGTAGCGCAAGCCATGGTACTGGCAGAAGACGTGGCAGCCTTGGAAAACACGCTGAAGCAATGCCTGGCTGAACCCGGGGTGCCTTTCTCTGTGCAACTACGCCTGCCTCAAAGCGAAGGAGAAGTGCTATGGATAGCCTGGGAGTTTGTGGGTCTTCGAAATGCTCACGGAGCAGTGCTGGAGGTGCAGGGAGTGGGGAACGACATCACTAAACTCAAGGAAGCGGAAAACTCTATCCAAGAGGAGCGGAAAAAGCTGGTCAACGTAACCAACTCTGTGCCTGGGGTGGTGTACCAACTCCGGCGAAAACCCAACGGTACGTATGCTTATGATTTCATAAGTGAGGCCGTATATGACATTTACCAAATACCCAAGAACACTAAGATCACGATCGGTGATCTGTTCCAAGGTCTCAGTGATGATCCGCACCAACAGCTAGAAAAGCTCTTAAAAAACTCCGCCGAAAACCTCACCCCTTGGAAATACGAATTCCAGGTTCGTCTACCCTCTGGTGAATACCGTTGGCTGCTCAACAAAGCCGTACCCGAACCTATATTGGGAGACGGTTCTGTACGATGGAACGGTATCCTGACGGATATTACCGAACAGAAATCGCTCAAGTCGCTGCTTGATGACACCAGCCGTATTGCCAAAGTGGGCGGCTGGGAGATCAGCTTGCCCTCCCAGGAACTCATTTGGACAGAAGAAACCTATCGCATTCACGAACTACCAGTAGGTACGCCCATCGATGTGGATAGTGCCATTGGGTACTACACTCCCCGGTCCCAACCGATGATGGAGGACGCGGTGAATGGCGTACTTGCCGAAGGCGGCACCTTTGACGTAACCGCTCAACTCACTACCGCCAAAGGCAGCACCTTGTGGGTTCGTTCACAAGGCCGGGCCATCGTTTCTGATGGAAAGGTAACCCGGCTCATGGGTACCATCCAGGACGTTACCATTAGCCAAGAGATAGAACTACGCCTGAGAGAAAGCGAGGCCATTCTGCGGACTAGCCTGGAGCACTCCCTGGTATCCAATGTACTGCTGAGCAAAGAGAGTAACATCTTGTACATAGACCAGCGCACCAAAAACCTCATTAGCTACTACACGGGAACACCCCCGGAAGTAGGCGACTGGTTTCCCCAGTTTTTACCGCGTCAGGAGATAGAGAAGTTCGAACAGAAATTTGCCCTGGCGTACAAAGGAGAAACGGTGAACGTAGAACGTCAAATCACCTACCCGCAACAGAAACCCTTCTGGCTAGAACTGGTATACCGCCCCGTGATGCAAGAAAGTTCCGGTTCGGCCTCAGCAGTGGTATTTAGCTTCCAGGACATCACCGGCCGTAAAACGGCTGAAATGGAAGTGAAGAAGATGGCCATGGTGGCGGAGAATACGGACAACCTCATCATCATCACCGACGGTACGGGGTACATTGAATGGGCCAATGATCCTTTCTTCCTGCGTTCCGGGTATTCTTTTGAGGAGGTATCCGGTCACCAGCCCGGTTTGTTCTTGTTTGGGGCCCACTCAGACAAGCAGGTCATTCGCACCATAGAGGAAGCCTTTGTGCTGAAACAAAAGGTGAAATCGGAGCTGATGCAGTATACCAAGCATGGTATACCGTATTGGGTAGAACTGGATATGGAACCCATCTGGGACCAAGACGGAAATGTGATCCACTTCATATTGCTCGAGAACGACATCACCGAACGCAAAGCCGCGGAGAAGGAAATTCAAGAGCAAAACAAAGAACTCAAAAAGACCAATCAAGAGCTGGATACGTTTGTATACCGTGTCAGCCATGACCTACGTGCCCCACTAGTATCCTCCCTGGGTCTCATCGATCTTACCCTTAACGAATCGGACCCAGCAATAATCAACAAGTACTTGGGGCTGCAAAAGAAAAGCCTGTCCAAACTGGACAACTTCATCAAGGACATCCTGAATTACTCCCGGAATTCACGCCTTGAGATCGTGCAAGAACCCATCAACTTCCAAGAGCTGGTAGGGGGTATTTTTGAACAGCTCAACTACATAGAGAGCTATAAGTCCATAGAAAGGGTGGTCAAAATCAGCAATTCGGGCGAGTTCTTCTCTGACCAACGCCGATTGCACGTGGTGCTTAGCAACCTTATTTCCAACGCCCTTAAATTCTCGCGTCACCACCTACCCGATGCATTTGTGAAAGTAGAGGTGAGCGGTGACCACGAATGGGTGGAAATCCGAGTGGATGACAATGGCCAGGGGATCCCTGAAGAACACCTGGCGAATATATTCAAGATGTTCTACAGGGCTACCGACCGCCAATCGGGTTCGGGATTGGGCCTATACATTGTAAAGGAAACCATCGAAAAACTAGGTGGGGCGGTCGAGGTAGAAAGCACCATCAACGAAGGGACCCTGTTCAAGATGCTGCTACCTAACTTGAAGGCTGAAAAATAGACCTGCTCCACTTTCTCAGGTTCGCCCAACGGAATACCCAACTAAGTAGCAAGGGAAGGTACAGTACTTTGTACCGTGCCCAGGTACCCAGGTTGGGGGTGGCTAACCCTATCATTATCAGCAGGATCAGAAAATACAGCAGGCCCGTCACCTGAAGCATATCCACCTGCAATTTTCTGATACGCGATTGCTTCCACAGGTTGATGATTGCCAGCAAGCATAGGACCGCCAAAATCAAGTTTTCTATGCCTGCCAGTAGACTCACCTCATGCCAATGAAAGCCGGGTAGCGGCCAAAACAAACCGAGCAACATCACCTGAGGGGTGGTAAACAGCGCTCCGGGTAGCGTTCC
>JBCBHI010000090.1:0-10752 GCA_038525885.1 Bacteroidota bacterium | reverse complement strand
TTCTTAATTCACATGGTCTGAAAAACTACCATTTTTGTATTTCACGGTGAGGCGGATAAGTGTAGGAACTATTCTTTTGATAAAGAAATTGTAATCAGACGAATCAATCTGAGAAGGGCTGAGATATTATGGGGACATTTATAGAAACGGATAAGGCTGCTGAGACAGCAATTCTAGTGGGGTTGATATTGCCTAACCAGAAACCAGCCCAAGTAGAGGAGTATTTGGAGGAGTTGGAGTTCCTGGCAAAAACGTCTGGATTGAGAACCTTAGGCCGCTTTACTCAGCGATTGGAGTATCCCGATACCCGTACGTTTGTGGGTAAAGGGAAGCTGGAGGAGATTAAGGCCATGGTGGATGTGGAAGCTGCCGATACGGTGATTTTTGACGATGACCTTAGCCCTTCGCAGGGTCGGAACCTGGAGCAGGCCCTTGAGTGCAAAATACTAGACCGGAGCCTTCTGATTTTGAACATATTCTCGCTGCGGGCCAAAACCGCGCAAGCGAAAGCCCAGGTGGAGTTAGCTCAGTACCAGTACATACTGCCTAGGCTGACGCGTATGTGGACTCACCTGTCTAAACAAAGAGGTGGTGTGGGTATGCGTGGACCTGGTGAGAAAGAACTGGAGACGGACCGTAGGATTGTCCGGGATAAAATTGCCTTATTAACTCAGCGCCTTACCAAGATTGAGAAACAGGCCGTGACCCAACGGAAGAATAGGGGCAAAATAGTAAGGGTATCCTTGGTGGGTTATACCAATGTGGGGAAGAGCACCTTGATGCGGAAACTTGCCAAAGCAGAAGTGTTTGCTGAGAACAAACTGTTTGCTACCGTGGACAGTACGGTTCGCAAAGTAGTCATCGATAATGTTCCTTTTTTGCTGACAGATACGGTAGGTTTTATCCGGAAACTGCCCACCACTTTGGTGGAGTGCTTCAAGTCTACTCTGGATGAGATTCGGGAATCGGATTTGCTACTTCATGTGGTGGATGTGGCACACCCCAACTATGAGGAGCATATTGAGACGGTGAACAAAACACTGGCAGAAATAGGGGCAGGGGATAAGCCTACCCTAATGGTGTATAATAAGATTGATAAGCTAGGTTCTGACTTTTTCGAAGAAGAGGAGGAGGAGTCACCTGAACCTCTCAACGGGCATGCGGTTTCCTCTTTGAAGTCTACCTACCTCAACCGAGCCAAAGAGAACGTGGTATTCATCTCAGCCTTGAAAAAAGGCAACATGGATGAACTGCGTAAGCACCTTCTAGATAGTGTGCTGGAGAAACACCTGAAAATTTACCCCAACTTTTTGCCAAGCTATCAGGTGCAAATGGGATTACACTTGCATAAAGAGGAAGAATAACGAGCTTATCCTTCCTTCTCGGTTTCTTGAAAGGCCTCTTCTGGCTCAATACCTGCCTCTACGTCTCCCTCATCTAGCTGTTTGTCAATAACCGCCTGGTCATCATAATCCTCGATGATGGGGTGGATATTGGTTTTCCGTTTTCCGCTATCGAAGTCCAGGATAAGGCTAGGCAACAGTACCAGGTTGGTCGCCATAGCGATAAGTAAGGTGGTAGAGGTAAGGATGCCTAATGATATGGTTCCCCCGAATTCGCTAAATGAAAAGATGACAAAACCAGCAAACAAGATGATGGAAGTATACATCATGCTAGAGCCGGTTTCCAAAATGGTTTTGCTTACGGCAGGTTTCACTTTGAAATTGTGAGCGAATAACTCTTGCCGGTATTTGGCTAAGAAGTGGATGCTGTCATCTACAGAAATGCCAAAAGCGATGCTGAAGATAAGCGCGGTGCTTGGCTTTAGGGGTATTCCCAAATACCCCATAAGGCCAGCGGTAATGAGCAAGGGGATGAGGTTGGGGATGATAGAAATAAATATCATCCGGGTATTGCGGAAGAGGAATCCCATAATGACCGCAATGATGGCGAAAGCCAATAGTAAAGAAACCCGAAGGTTCTCAATCATAAACTTGTTGCCCTTAATGAACAGAAGCGTAGTGCCTGTGGGGGTTACGGTCACTTCTGTGTCGGCAAACAGAGAGTCTATTTTGGGTTGAATGGCCTGGTTCAGTAGGCTATCCATACGGACGGAACCTATGTCGGCAACCTTGAGTGAAATCCGCATGGTTTGGAAACTTGAGTCTACTATAGAACTCAGCAATCCCGTTTGATCCTGATCCAGATTGAAGTACCGCTGGATGAACGCCCGGTCCCGGCTATTGGGAAGGTCATAGTAGAATGGATCTCCGTTGTAGAATGCCTGGCGAATCGCTTTGATGACGCCAATGGCGGATATAGGGCTAGAAATATGGGGGAGTTTCTCAATGAAGGTCTCTAGCTCGTTTAGTTTCCGTTGGTTTACTGAGCGCAGCAATCCCCGGGGTTTGCCCGTGTCCACTACAAGTTCTAAAGGCATAATGCCCTCAAAATTATCCTCGAACCAAACCAGATCGTCTGTCAGTCCGCTGCTTTCCGGAAGGTCGTCCGTAAGGTAGGCTACCGACTTGAGCCGGGTGACCCCAATGATGCAAACCACAATAATGGCAGCATTGGACAGGTATACCACTATACGGTACCTGCGCACAAACAACTCCAGGAGGCGTAATACCCCATTGAGCATTTTGAAACGCAGGTGTTTCAATTGCCGGGGATTGGGCTCTGGCATCCAAGAGAATACCGCGGGTACAATGACCATACTGACAAGGAAGGTGGCCATGATGTTGATGCCCGCTACAATACCGAATTCCCGGAGTGGCATGATGTCGGTACTCAGCAGCACCAAGAACCCAATGGCGGTAGTGGCATTGGTGATGAGGGTTACTAACCCAATTTTACGGATGACCTCACTGATGGCTTTTACCTTATTGCCATGACGGTGGTATAGCTGATGGTACCGGTTGAGCAGGTATACACTGTTGGGGATACCAATTACCACGATAACGGGTGGAATCAGTGCGGTAATGATGGTAACACTAAAACCAAAGAGGACGATGGTGCCAAAAATCCAAACGATGACGATCCCGATAATTACCATGGGGAACAAAACGGCCCGGAAGGACCGGAAGAAGGCCAATAGGATAATGCCTGTAACCACAATGGACAGGATGATAAAGAGCTTTAGTTCTGCCTGGACCTTGGTGGTCATGATGCTACGCAGAAAGGGTAAGCCCGCATAGAATATGGAAACATCGGTAGCCTCGGAGAACTGATTGGCCGTCATCACGATATCATCGATGAGGGCGTTTCGCGCTTCTGAGTTTAGAACCTCCTTCTCGATAGAAACTACCGTAATGGTAGCTCCATTGTCCGGGTTGAGGATTTGTCCGGCAAAGAGGCGTTGGTCTTGAGCCCGGGACAATAAGCTATCTAGTTCCGCTTGCGTTTGTGGTAGGGATGGGAATATGGGCCGTAAGCGAAAGTTGTCCTGAGTAGTGTCCTTATAGAGCTCCTGAATGTTGGCTAAGGAAACTACCCGAATGACTCCTTCTAACTCACCTAAGGCATTGGCAAGGTACCGGTACCGCAGGAAGGTTTCTGGAGTGTACAGACTGCTATCGGAGGTGCCGATAACGAATAGGTTGTCATCCTGTCCATATTGTTCCAGGAAGGAATCAAAATAGACCATGTCAGGATGGGTATCCGGCACAAAATTGTAGAATTCATAGGAGATAGCGGCCTTACGCGCATGCCAACCCATAAACAGGGTAATAACTCCCAAAATGGTTACCGATACCCACCGGTATTTGATTAAGAAATGCGCAATTTTAGTCCACATACCCCAATTGAAGCCGCGAATTTAGAGCATTTTTAAATGGGAAAAGGTATGCGACCCCATTCAATACTTAGTGAATGGTGCGTTTTACCGATAAATGCCAATAACCCAGAGACGGCAGTCTATAATTAACTTATTGCAATAGAAAAAGTTGGAGTGGCCTTAGTGAGCCAATCAGGAGGCAAATACTTGATTCATGTCCTTGAAGGACTTGAATTCCAGCGCATTACCACTTGGGTCTAGAAAAAACATGGTGGCTTGTTCTCCTACTTCGCCTGGAAACCGAATGTGGGGCTCAATAATGAAGTCAGTAGAACGAGCCTTCATTTTGTCTGCCAGGGCATGCCATTCTTCCCAGTTTAAGATGGCACCGAAATGGCGCACAGGCACTGCCTTTCCATCCACCGCATTGGTTTGTGCTTCGGAGAGTTCTTCCGGTTTTATGTGAGCCGTGACTTGATGTCCGAAGAAGTTGAAATCGATCCAGCTTTCGGAAGTACGCCCTACAGAGCAACCGAGCACTTCCTCGTAGAAAGAGCGGGTATCGCTCAGGTTCTTTACAGGAAAGGCCAAGTGAAAAGGAGTGGCATTCATGAACGGGTATTTTCTAGGTGGTAAATGGGGAGACCGGAGTCTGTGCCGTAGAAAAGAAAAAAGGGTCCTAAGACCCCTTTCTCTATACATTGTTATCGATTAATTGGTGGTCAAGGTTCGTTTCACCTCTACCAATTCGAATCCTTCAATTACGTCGCCCTGTTTGATGTCGTTGAAGTTCACGATGCTGATACCACATTCGTAGCTCTGCTTCACTTCGTTCACATCGTCTTTGAAACGTTTCAAAGCATCGATCTCGCCTTCGTATACCACAATACCTTCGCGGATCAGGCGCACCTTGTTTTGGCGTTTGAGGAATCCGTCGGTAACGTAGCAACCGGCCACAGTACCCACCTTGGAAATCTTGAATACCTCGCGTACCTCGGCGTTTCCAGTGATTTTCTCTTCCACCTCGGGTGCCAACATTCCCTCCATTGCATCCTTGATCTCATTGATGGCATCGTAGATGATGGAGTATAGACGGATTTCAATCTCTTCGTTCTCAGCTAGCTTGCGGGCACTGCCTGAAGGCCGCACCTGGAAACCAACGATGATAGCGTCTGAGGCGGATGCCAACAGTACGTCCGATTCAGAGATTTGTCCTACCGCCTTGTGGATGATGTTCACAGCCACCTCAGGAGTTGACAGCTTCAAGAGTGAGTCAGACAGTGCCTCGATAGAACCGTCTACGTCACCTTTCACAATCACGTTGAGCTCACGGAAGTTACCGATAGCCAATCGCCGACCGATCTCATCCAGGGTGATATGTTTCTTAGTCCGCATGGACTGCTCACGCTGTAGTTGCGCTCGCTTGTTGGCCATTTCACGGGCCTCACGGTCCGTATCCATGACGTAGAATTTCTCACCCGCTTGCGGTGCTCCGTCCAGACCTAGCATCTGTACCGGTGTAGAAGGTCCGGCCGTTTTGATGCGCTTGCCGCGGTGGTCCATCATGGCTTTTACTTTGCCATAGTGAGCCCCAGATAGGATGGTGTCACCTACCGCCAAGGTACCTGACTGTACCATGATGGTAGTTACATAACCACGGCCTTTGTCCAGACTGGCTTCTACTACCGATCCTACCGCTTTGCGATCTGGATTGGCTTTCAGCTCCAATAGTTCGGATTCCAAAAGCACCTTTTCCAGTAGGTCTTCTATACCCTCTCCAGTTTTTGCTGAGATGGGCTGGCATTGGTATTTACCACCCCAGTCCTCCACCAGAATATTGATACTAGCCAATTCCTCCTTGATTTTATCCGGATTGGCGTTGGGCTTATCAATCTTGTTGAGGGCAATTACGATGGGTACATCGGCTACCTGGGCGTGGTTGATGGCCTCCTTAGTTTGGGGCATCACCGCGTCGTCAGCAGCTACCACAATAATGGCCACGTCCGTAATTTTAGCACCCCGTGCCCGCATCGCCGTAAAGGCTTCGTGACCAGGAGTATCCAAGAAGGCGATGCGTTTTCCGGTTTCGGTCACTACATCATAGGCACCGATGTGCTGGGTAATACCCCCTGCTTCACCGGCAGCCACCTTGGCATCACGGATATAATCGAGCAATGAGGTTTTACCGTGGTCTACGTGACCCATAATGGTCACAATAGGCGCACGATCTTGCAAATCCTCATCTGCATCTTCTATTTCTTCTACCTCGGTTTCATCCTCCGCGGTGGTAAATTCTACCTCATAACCGAACTCATCGGAGATGATGGTGATAGATTCAGCATCCAAGCGTTGGTTGATGGAAACGAACATGCCTAAGCCAAGGCAGGTGGAGATAACGTCGTTGACGCTTACATCCATCAGAGAAGCCAGGTCATTAGCCGATACAAACTCGGATACTTTGAGCACCTTTGACTCCTCCATCTCCTGTGCCATCCGACGTTCTTCGGCTTCTTGAGCTGCAGAACGTTTCTCCCGGCGATACTTGGCACGGTTAGGACCTCCTCCTTTTTTACCCCCGCTCAGACGAGCAAGGGTTTGCTTAATCTGTTCCTGAATTTCCTTATCGGTAAGCTCCTCTTTCTTGATGGGCTTCTTACCTCGGCTGTTATCGCGACCTCCCCGGTTGTTGTCCCGGCCGCCACGATTGTTGTTATCACGGCCACCGCCGCGGTTATTGTCGCGCTGTCCTCCGCCTTGGCCCTGACCACCTTGGCCTTGGCCTGGACGGCCGCCACCTTGTTGGCCTTCGCCCTCTTTGCGAATGCGCTTCCGTTTCCGCTTTTTCTTATCCTTGTTCTTGTCGTCAGAAGAAGCCACTGGCTTGGGCTTCTTATCAGGAAGCTCAATTTTACCCAGTACGGTAAGTCCCTTCAACTTCTCTCCTTTGGCTTTTACTACTTCCTCTGGAGTTTTAGGCTCGCCATCTTCTTTGGCAGCCGCAGCCGCTGGGGGAGGGGTATTATCTTTCTTCGCCTCAGGCGCTTTCTTCGGCTCGGGCTTTGGCTTATCCTCGGCTACAGGTGGTTTGGCCTCCTGTGCTTTAGGTTGTTCCTTTTTAGGCTCAGCCTTAGGGGCTGGTGCCGTAGCTTTGGCAGGTTCTGCTGGCTTGGCAGCTTGCGCAGGTGCCTCTTTTTTCACCTCAGCAGCTGGGGCAGCGGGTTTTTCAGGGGCTTTCTCGGCAGGCGGATGCTCTTTTGCGGCAGGCTTTTCCTCGGCAGGTTTGGGTGCTGGCTTAGGGGCTTCTTCCTTCTTGGCAGGAGCCTCCTCTTGTTTCGCAACAGGAGGGGTTTCTTTAGGCTCTTCCTTCTTGGGAGTTTCTTGTTTTGGCTTTTCTGCTTCAGGCTTCTTGCCGCCCTTGTTGTCCAGGTCGATCTTGCCCAAAACCTTGAGGCCTTGCACTTTGGCACCTTCTACCACGGCCTTTTCAGGCTCCTTGGGAGGTTCGGGTTCTTTCTTGGCGGGTTCTGGAGAAGCCGCTGCTTCCGTTTCACCTGCCAGGTTTTTAATCCGAAGATCAGCTTCGTCCTCGGCACGCTTGGTAGCTGCTGCCGGGGCTTCGTCCTCCTCAATTACTAAAGACTCCGAACGCTTCGGGCCGATATGCATCGACGAAGCTTCTTCCTTCTCCTGTGCGCTACTCTCGAACTCCTTTGCCAGAAGCCGGAACTGCGACATTGGAATTTTCGCGTTCGGATTGTCTTCTACTTCGTGACCCTGAGAAGCCAAAAACTCTACGATCGTGTGCCGACCGATATTGAGTTTTCGAGCCACCTGGCTCACACGCATCATTTTTTCTTCGGACATATGCCCCAAATATCTCCTTTTTTTAAAACTTATTAAAATCAGTTCTCTTCGAACTCAGTCTTCAGCACATCTAGAATATCTCCAATTGTTTCTTGCTCTAAATCCGTACGACGCTCAAGTTCCTCTACGGAAAGTTCAAGTACTTGCTTGGCGGTATCCAGACCCACGCGCTTCAGTTCGTCGATGATCCAGTCTTCTAATTCATCAGCAAATTCGTTTAGATCTACATCTTCCTCCTCAAACTCATCGAGTTCACGGAAGACGTCGATCTCATGGCCTACCAAGCGGCTAGCCAGCTTGATGTTTTGCCCTCCTTTACCAATGGCAAGTGAAACCTGATCTGGTTTCAAATAGACTGATACACGCTTATCGTCTTCATCTACCTTGATACTCTGTATTTTGGCTGGGCTTAACGCACGAGCGATGTACAGGTCAAGGTTATCGGTGAAGTTGATTACGTCAATGTTTTCGTTTTGCAGTTCGCGGACGATGGCATGAATACGTGAACCTTTCATACCCACACATGCCCCTACGGGGTCAATGCGGTCGTCATAGCTTTCTACAGCCACTTTTGCCCGCTCACCGGGCTCTCTTACTACTTTGCGGATGGTAATAAGCCCATCAAATACTTCAGGAACTTCGTTTTCGAACAACCGCTCCATAAACAGAGGAGAGGTGCGCGACATGATGATTTTTGGATTGCCGTTTACCATCTCTACCCGATGCACAATGGCTCGTACGGTATCCCCTTTTCTAAAACGATCTTTGGAGATCATTTCGTTCCGAGGGAGAGAAAGCTCGTTGCCTTCCGCATCAATAAGTAGGGTTTCGCGGCTTAGGGTTTGATATACCTCGCCTACAATTACTTCCCCTACTAGCTCCTTGTACTTCTGGAACAGGTAGTCCTTCTCCAGATCCTTTACTTTCTGGATCAGAGTTTGGCGTGCCGTCATTACTGCCCGGCGTCCAAAATGCTCCAGTTTTATTTCCTCTGCTACTTCCTCACCAATCTCGAAGTCAGGCTCAATTTTTTGAGCTTCCTTGAGGCTTATTTTATCGTGATCCCAGATATCCTCGGAGTTGTCATCCACAATTTCGCGGAAACGCCAAATCTCCAGGTCTCCTTTATCAGCATTGATGATAATGTCGAAATTATCATCGGTCTCGTATTTCTTACGGATCATGGTACGGAAAACATCCTCCAAAATCCGAATCATGGTGGGCCGATCAATGTTTTTTTGCCGGGCAAATTCGGCAAAGCCTTCAATGAGTTGTACCGTATCCATAGTTTAATTGAATGACACTAAGACCATAGTTTTCGATATATCTGAATACGCCCACCGTGTAGGGGTAAGCGTCTGTTTTTTTTCGACTTTCTTTTCTACTGCTATTTCAAAGTCTTCCTCCGTCACATCAGTCAATTTTCCTTCCCACCGGTTGCCATCGGGTAAAGTGACCCGTACCCTACGGCCTATATTTTTTCGATACTGTCGGGGTGAAACCAAAGGATGGTCCAGGCCAGGGGAGGAAACCTCTAGCCTGTAGGCAGAGCTCATCAACTCCTGCTCCTCCATGATGGCACCCAATTGACGGCTTACACTGGCACAATCATCAATGTTGATCCCTTGATCGCCATCGAGCAGTACCAGTACCTTTTGGGTACCCCCTTCCAGACCTTTGATGACTACGTCTACCAAAAATATGGAAGGATCCTGGATTAAGGACTCTGCAATTGCTTTGATCTTTTCTTTTAGATCGGTCAATTTCTCTTCGTTTTCGCATACGAAAAGAGGGGACTGTTGTAGTCCCCTCCAGACGTAAATGACTGAATACGGTGCAAAAGTAGATGTTTTTCTGTCAATTAGCAAGCTAGGCCCAGGCTTAGCCCAACAAGCGAATTTAACTTGGGTTGGCTCGCTAAGTGGGGATGGGTTTGAATGTTTGAACATCGGTTGATCAACCGAAAGGAAAAACCCTTGGATGTTCTCTCATGGGCTATCTTGGGTTGTAGGAGAATACGTATGCCGTGAGGAGATTATGTGTTGAAGATTAGAGCCATGTTTTTAGGTATCATGCTCTTGTAGGATGTTGGCTAAGGCTGATCTGAGGAGAATGTGATATATGTCTGGATTAGACCTGTTTCTTACTGATAAAAAACGATACCTTTCGTTGGTCACGCAGCACAGGTCCTTCTTCTTGGTATTTTCGGTTATTGCTATGAACCATTCCGCCGGAGTTGCGTGTTGAAACATTGGTTTAATCAAGGTGTTACCCTTGTATATATGATAGGCTATCGTTTTGGAAGATTTGAGCCCAACCTGAAAAAGGGTGAAGGCAGTTTTGATAACCTCCTGAACATCTTCATGCAGCTAATGGTGATGACGTCCGGAGATGTGGGTGAGGCATTGAATTGGTTGACGAATTTGGACCAACGCTATGACTTAACCCCAGAGGGATACGGGATTGGTGATTTCATTCAGGACTTGAAAGATCAGGGATACATTACGGATCAGAATCCTGAAGGTAAGTTTGAACTTACAGCTAAGAGTGAGCAGTCAATTCGCCGGTCCGCACTGGAGGAGATTTTTGGCAAGATGAAGAAGGCCGGGAGGGGTAACCACAATACGACCATCACCGGGCAAGGCGAGGAGCTAGGGACTGACCGTAGAAACTATGAGTTTGGCGACTTGCTGAACCAGATTGATATGACGTCCTCCATCCGAAATGCCCAGATAAATCATGGGTTTGGTGATTTCATGCTGACGGAGGATGACTTGGAAGTAGTGGAGAACGAGTATAAGACGCAGACCTCCACGGTGCTGATGATTGATATAAGTCACAGCATGATATTGTATGGTGAGGACCGGATAACGCCTGCCAAAAAGGTGGCGATGGCGCTGGCAGAAATGATCACTACCAAATACAAAAAGGATACGCTGGACGTAATTGTGTTTGGAAATGATGCCTGGCAGGTAGAAATAAAAGATTTGCCTTACCTAAGTGTGGGGCCGTACCATACCAATACCATTGCGGGTTTGGAGCTAGCCATGGACTTACTGCGGCGGCGCAAGAACCCTAACAAGCAAATCTTCATGATAACGGATGGGAAA
>JBCBHI010000089.1:0-10789 GCA_038525885.1 Bacteroidota bacterium | reverse complement strand
GAGAGCATAAGGTGTACGCTGATGCCGACATGGTGCAGACGGTAGTGCGGAACCTGGTTTCCAACGCGATCAAATACCTCTTGCAGGGTTTCTTCAATTACAAAAGCCTGCGGGTTGGGGTTTACCCCTTTCATTTGAGTTTTGGACCAATACAGCAAGTTGCTCACTAGCTGGAAGGTATGCTGCACCCGCACCCCTACCTGCTTGGCAAAGGTTTGGGTTTCCTTCAAGGTCATTTGTCCGTTTTCTATGACCTTCAATAAGCTGATGACCGAAGCCAGGGGGCTACGGAAGTCATGGGAAATGAGCGAAAAAAGCTTGTCCTTGTAGGCATTCAAGCCAGACAGCTTTTCATTTTTGTATTGAATCTGTTCGTTTTGCAGGTTGATCTCTTCGAGCATTTCAGTAAGGCGCTCGTTATTCGTCAAAATCTCCTCACGCTGCCTCCGCATGATCTTATTCAGATTGCGGACTCGTTGAAAAATAAACCAAAGGCCTAAGCCACCCGCCAATACTAGGGCCAGAAGCCAACCCATCACATTCTTGGTAAGCTCGGCGTTCCGTACCGCTTCATTTTGGCTCACGATCTTCAGGCGCTGGAGCTCATTACTATTTATCTGCGCCTCCAGCTCATATTTGTTTTCTACCCGGGCTATTGCCTGAGTCTTTTTTATACTAAACAGGCTGTCGGCCAGCTGGTCCTGGATATCATCATGATACAAGGCCATAGCATAGTCTTCCGACATGATGTAGGCATCTTTGAGGGCCTTCTGCAACGCATAGCCCATGATGATGTCATGGTTCTTCATGGCATTGGAGTAGGCCTTCTTTAGGTACTCTACCGCCAACAGGGGCAATTCCTTTTTCAGGAGGTATTCGGCAAAGGCCTGATTCGCCAAGGCAAGACTCTCCCTTTCAGTGGCCATAGCCAAGGCCGCTTTCGCCTTGTCTCGTCCTTCGTCCAGTTGACCTAGCCGCAAATGAGCCATGGCTTGTACAGCAAAACTGTTAGCCATCAGCGTATTCTGGTTCTGATCAATCAGGAGCAGTTGGGACTCTTTCAGGGTACTCAATGCTTTTTGGGGATGATTCAACTTCAGGTGCAACTGAGCTTTAATCATCAAGATATTGCTCAGATACACCGAGTCTGCCATGGGGCCGAAAATCTGAAGGGCAAGGTCACAATGGTTCAAGGCCTCGGTGTAATCCTCCAAGGCATTATAAATCTCGGCCAAGTTGCCATGCATGCGAGCCTGTCCACTAGAGTCCCCTAGTACCACAAAGATGTTCAAGGCCTGGTGGCAGTAGTCTAAACTAACGGGTAGTACGCCGTGGTGGTGGGCAATTCCAGCCAAAAAGTTGTACGCCTCTGCCTCAAGTTCCAACATAGGACTATGGCTCTGGGCAATCTCCAACGCCAGTTGGGCATGCGCCTTCATGCTGTCTATTTGCGGAAACCAAAAAGCTTTTGCCAAATCAAGGTGTGCACGCGCAGCCTCCACGGGGGTAACGGCCTCCTCCAATGCCTCCAACAACTTGGGATCGATATCTGCTTTTGCCGTCAATAGCGGCAAGACTAATAAGCAGATGAACAACTTGATCCTTTTCATATCGGTGCTATATCCTAGGAATAACGGTTTTAGTGATTTCACGACAAAATACCCGACGTGTTAGGCTAAAATATTCCCCCTTCGACAGACACAATCTAATTTTCGATCTACCGGGTAAATTGGGCTATTAAAGAAATAAACTGAGTGCAAAATTTGTTTGAGAATTAAAGACAACGACTTTCTTATCGTAATATAACTTTTCTAATAGGAAATAGAATGCGTTGAACAACAAATACCAAGAAATCAACTAGTTATCCCAAATAATGTCCAATCCATATTCCACAAAATATGCACCGTTAACGTTGGCGGTGAGGATTTCGTTAAGATTAAAATAACGATATAGTACAATAAAATCTGGAGAGAACCCTGTGTAATGCCACTTATTGTAGCTTAATTCCCACTACCAGAATATCATCTAGTTGTTCTTCATTTCCTTTCCAATCATCAAAAGTGCGGTCAAGCAGCGTTTTTTGCTGAAAAGAGTTTTCTGAAAAAGACTCTATGAGTAATTCACGAAAAGCAGCCGGTCTAAATTTCTTATTCTTTGGTCCGCCAAACTGATCTTGAAAACCATCGGTAAACAAATACAGCCAGGTGGGCCTATCAATCGTCAGACTATGTACCTGGAAATGGGGCGATTCCACATTCAAATCACCCCCAACAAAAATCCGGTCTCCCTTAATTTGCTTCAGTACCGGTTGGCCAGCCTCATTAGGTTGTACATACACTAGCGGCTGCTTCGCCCCCGCATAGCGCAGAGTTTTCGTTGGCGGGTGATAACTGACCAGCGAGATATCCATTCCATCCCGGTTATCGGACGTTTGCTGCTTCAGCTGGCGTACAATTTCTTCATGCAGGCGGGCCAGCAGCTCCCCAGGGTCCAAAATGCCCAAGCCTACTGTAAGCTCATTGAGGGTACTCATACCTAGCATACTCATAAGGGCACCTGGCACTCCATGGCCCGTAGAATCTGCTACCGCAAACAAGATCTCTTCGCCTATCTCTTGCATCCAGTAGAAGTCTCCGCTCACAATGTCCTTCGGCTTCAGCAGCACAAACTGATCCGCAAACACCGATTGCAGACGTTCTTGCATAGGCAACATGGCATCCTGTATGCGGCTGGCGTATTCTATGCTAGACGTTATCTCTACGTTCTTCTTCTCAATAATCTCACTCTTCAGCTCTATCCGTTCCTTTTGTTCTTCCAGCAGCTGGTTAGCCTGCTGTTTTCTCCGGTTTACTACTACCAGCACCAAGGCCAGAATGCCAATGGAAGAGAACCCCAAACCCAACACCCAAGCTAAAATACCTCGGAAACGACTGCTCGCTTTTAGCTGATCTACCTCCGCCTGGTTTTGCAGCCGCTCCTGCCGGATGGTATAGTCAGCCCGTAGCTCTGCCTGCTGCCGGGTGTTCTCTGCATTGGTGAGGCTGTCGTTGTACAGCGTGAATTGAACCTGGTAATGATAGGCCTCCGCATATTTCCCGTCTTGGGCATATACCTCGGCCAGTAGCTCACTTGCATCCCGTATTTGCTCAGGCAAGGAGGAGGCCTCTGCCACCTCCAGGCTTTCCAACAGCACTGCCTCAGCCTCTGCAAATTTTCCTTGCTGAAAATAGATCTCGCCCAGCAATGCCTTGTAGGAAGCTATTCCGTAGCCGTCTCCGCCAGCTTCGAAAATCCGAACGGCCTCATCCACATAGTTTTGCCCCACCTCTAGTGCCCCTTGCTGCGCCTTTACCAACCCTATGTTGCCATAGGCATAGGCCGAATAGGCGGCCTGATTGAGCGAATCGAAAAGGAAAAGTGACTCCTCGAAAAAGGACAGGGCAGAGTCCAGGGCATCTGTGAGTCGGTAGATTTCACCTAGGTTGAGCAGATTACCTGCGGTTTGCAGTGCCCGGCCATCTTCTCGGTCTATCTGTAAGGCCTGGCGCAAATACCGTTTGGCCAGGGGGTAATTCTCTTGCCGCAAATAGAGGGAACCAATAGACCGCAAACTTGCCGCTTTTTCGTTCCGAAATTTCGGGTAGGGCGAGATGACCGTAAGCCCATCCAACAGGTAGTTTAGTGCTTTGGGGAAGTCTCCCAGATAGCTATAGCACTCCCCCAACACCCAAAGGAACTCGAAAGTGAGCCGGGTAGAATCCTGGGCTTGGGCGAGAGCCAATCCTTCCTCGGCGAACCCCAGGCGTTTGGCAAAATTCTTCTCGTACCGCACATAGGTGTACAAGGCATTGGCAAGGGTATCGGAGTCAATCCGCGCTTTTTCAATATTGTCCAGCAAAATAGCCGTCCTATCCTCCGGTAGTTGAGAAAAGGAGCGGTCCGGTGTAATAGCCAACCAGACCGTGAGTATGAGCACAAAAAATGGGGCTCGCTGAACCAAGGGGTGGGGAATAATTTCTACGGAAATGTAACAAAATAAAGCCTCTGGAAAGAATTCCCAGAGGCTCAACGGTTGCTAAGAAACACCAGTGATTCTTAGGTACCAATGCTAACAATAGGATCAATCTTGAAATAACGCTGCCCTACCTTCACAATCAAGGTGTATTTTAAACTGTCCCCTGCATTCGCATTTGGCGATACCTTACCCTTCCAGGTTCCGTCTGCCTGACGAGTGGGGTACTCGGCTCCTCGCTGCATGAAGAAGTTCCGGCCCTTCTGCTCAGTGAAGTAAATATTTACGATCTCTATTTTCCTTCTGGAGTTGGGCACATTCAACGACCACGTCACTTCTTGTCCGGCAGTAAGTTCGGTTACATTGTCTCGCAGGCTCCGGCCCCTTACGCGTTGGCCTCTACGGCGGCCATCCTCCATTTCACAATAATCCGAAATATCATCTCCTCCCCTTCTCTGATTCATAGCCTCTTCCACATTGAGGTCGATGGTTATCATTTTCCGGCCATCCTGGGCCTGGGCTTGGTAGGTAATGAGGGCCGAAAAAAGGGTGAAAAGCCCCAGCATAGCTGTTTTTCTCATGATACTTTATTAGTAAGGTTAAATTTGTACAAAGCTAGCTAAGAATTTACCAATTAAGAGGTGGGTTGTATTAAATATTAGGTAACAGAGTAGCCTGTCAGGCCTTGCGGAGAAGTGCCAATCCTAAGAAGGTAAGTATGCCGTTGTATATCAGGCGTTCAAAGCCAATCTGGTAGCCATCAAACCAGGTCGCCGAGTACATAACCAATAGGTAGGTGATGGCCGGAGCCACCACACAAACTACTACCACGCCCCATCCCTGCCGAATTTGCCATTTGGTAAAAAGCCCAAAGGCAAACAGGCCCAGCAAGGGGCCGTAGGTATACCCAGCCACGTTGAATACCGCTTTGATGACGGCATCGTCATTGATGGCCTTGAAAAGAAGAATAACCAGCAACAGCAGCACGGAAAACGCCAAGTGGACATAGCGGCGCAAGCCGGGCCGTTCGGTAGCATCGGCCTTGGGCTTCAAACCCATAAAATCCACACAAAAAGAGGTAGTCAATGCCGTAAGCGCAGAATCTGCACTGCTGTAGGCCGCCGCTATGATACCTACCAGGAACAGAACTCCGGCAATCCTGGGAAAGTGATTGAGCGCCAAATAGGGGTATACCTGATCGGTAGCCTCAGGGAGGGTAATTCCATTGGACTGGGCATACAGGTAAAGCGTAGCTCCCAAAGCCAGGAAGATTAGGTTGACCACCACAAGTACCACGGTAAACCAGAACACGTTTTTCTGGGCATCGCGCAGGGTACGGATAGTCAGGTTCTTTTGCATCATATCCTGGTCTAGCCCCGTCATCACAATGGCGATAAACGCCCCAGAGAGGAACTGTTTCCAGAAATAGCCGGAAGACTGGGCATCCCAATTGAAAATGGTACTCATTGAGCTGCTCTTCACTTCGGCTATCAGACTAGCGGTATTCCAATCCATTTCCCGGGCAATCACGAACAGCGTAACCACCACCGCAGCCAGCATGCTGGCCGTTTGCAAAGTGTCCGTCCACACAATGGTCTTTATGCCTCCGCGGAAGGTGTACAACCAAATCAAGGCAATGGTAATAGCCACGGTCACGGCAAAGGGAACCCCCCAAGCTTCAAAAAGAGCGAGTTGCAGCACAATGGCTACTAAAAAGAGGCGAAAGGATGCTCCTATGGTTCTGGACAGCAGAAAAAAAGCGGCTCCCGTTTTGTAGGCATAAAGCCCCAGGCGCTGCTCCAAAAATTCATAAATGGAGACCAAGTTGAGTCTGTAATATAAGGGCAACAAAACCGCGCCAATGACAAAGTACCCCACAATGTAGCCTAGTACTACTTGGTAATATTGGAAGGAATCATTGAGCACCGCACCGGGCACAGAGATGAAGGTGACCCCGGAGAGGCTGGTCCCAATCATGCCAAAAGCGACCAAATACCAGGGCGATTGCCGGTTGGCCGTGAAAAAAGTACCATTATCACCCTTGCCAGAAGTCAGCCGGGCGGTAACCAAAAGGACACTAAAGTAGGTGACTATCAGGCCAATAACGAGAGAAGCAGGCATATTTGCGAATTAATAAAGGGGGCTAAAAGTGATAAAATTTTATTATTTTTGCCACGATTGAAAAGTAAGGAACCATGCGATTCTCTTATCAGGAAGAAGAATTACTTGAGGAAGTTCTCGTCGAAGACGTCGACAACGAAGCAGTTAGAGATTTGGTGGTGTTTAACGATGACGTTAATACGTTCGAACACGTAATCAATACCCTCATTAAAGTTTGTAAACATACCCAGGAACAAGCCGAACAATGTACCTGGCTGATCCACTACAAGGGCAAGTGCACCGTAAAAAATGGGGTTTGGCCAGAGCTGGTTCCCATGCGCCAGGGTATAGTAGATGCGGGCATTAGCGCAGAGATTATCTAAAGCGCAGCCGCCTTTCCATGGAATATCCTTCCAAACTTATCGGTGATGCCGTTACTGAAATTTCCCGGCTTCCCGGTATCGGGAAAAAATCAGCCCTTCGGCTCGTACTCCACCTACTGAAGCAAGATGAAGTCATCACTGAGGCACTCACTACTGCCCTGGAAAAACTTCGCACCGAAATCCAATACTGCCAGCGCTGCCACAACGTGGCTGATGAACCGCTCTGCAGCATCTGCCAGAGTCATCGGCGAGACCACTCTCTGGTCTGTGTGGTAGAGGACCTGCCAGATGTACTAGCCATCGAAAATACTGGCCAATACCAGGGCGTCTACCACGTATTGGGGGGAGTTATTTCTCCCATGGAGGGTATAGGGCCAACAGATTTGCACGTAGACACTTTGCTCCAAAGAGCCCAAGCCGATGACTCCCTTATTAAGGAGGTCATTCTGGCACTCAGCCCCACCATGGAGGGAGATACGACTAGCTTCTACCTTACCAAAAAACTTCGGCCACTGGGGCTAAAAGTTACTACCATTGCCCGGGGCGTGCCCATTGGTGGGGAGCTGGAATACACCGACGAGGTTACCCTTGGCCGAAGCATCCTCACCCGCACGGAATACCCTGATGCTCAGGAATAGGGCTATTAGGAAAACAGGTATCTTACTACCATAGGTTTTCGGAAAAGCCATTTTCAGTCTACCATAGCCTCATAAAAAGGAAAAGCCCCTGCCAGGTGGCAAGGGCATTTAACCCGATACACAATCCTAAATATAAATACAGTTTACCGAAGTACCTGAACACGTTGGGCTTGTGCCCGGTTGCCGCTTTCTATGCGGATCAGGTAGGTTCCGGTAGGTACAAAAGTACCGTTTCTGTTAGTTCCATCCCAAGTTACACTGTGAGTTCCTTCACCAAACCCTGTCAGATCAAAGGTTTGCAACTCACGGCCCATTACATCCAAAACCGATAGGCGTACAGTTTCGGGCTTCTCAAGCGTGAAGCGGATGGTAGTTTGGTCCTGGAATGGATTAGGATAGCTAGCTAAATCAAAGGTGTTTTCTTCCGACAGAGGCTTAGCCAGGTCATTATTGATTACCCCAACCGAGTGGGCAATGGAGCGTTGGAAATTGCCCTTGGTGGCTTGCAGCGCAATGTTGTACACACCCGCTTCTGGGAAAGAAGGGGTAATGGCTTTGTATTCACCGGCGACTCCAGTACTGGTAAATTCAACCGGGAAAGAGATACCGTTCTCCGCTAGCTCCCCTTCCAGGGTGGTAGTCAAACGAACTAGCGCATTTATGGTAGCTCCTTGTATGCCATGCCCCACTGCATCTTCCAAGTTCACGGTCAACTGCATAGTCTCTCCCGCCCGGTATACCTGACGTAGGCCTTCCAGGTCAGAGCGCATCATAGCCTGTCCACCGCCGTCGATGGTGATTATGGCCACGTAAGGCTCATCAATACCTAAGGTGTATTCTCCGGTCTTGGGAGTAGCGATCTCGTACAGACTAGCATAGTTGCCTACCAGGCCTTCGGTGGCTCCAGCGCGCTTCAGGGTAAGCTCACCCGTCCGGTTTTGGCCGTCCCATAACTTAGGAGTGCTGGCCTCGGCTTGAGTTCTCACCTCTACGTGTACACTACGGGCGCCTGCATCCACCGTAAAAGTAGCGGGGCCACCCGTTTCGTTGGTAACAATCATGGAACGGCTACCTACTGCAGTCGTGGGGTTGTAGTCCGCAGGAATTTCCGCCATAGGAATAGCTGCTTCACGAGACAAAGCCGAAGGCAACTGACCGCGAACAGTGTTCCACACATTGGATCCTTCGTTCAGCTCAAAGTGGTCATACTTAGTTTGGCGTGCGCCACTATAGTATAGCTCCGTACTGCCTGGGCGGCGAGAGTAGTTGTAAGGCACCACTCCGTCATTGCCACCACCACCAAAGGTATAGCTAAAGCCACTGCTGGAAAGGTAAGATCCACTGGGCCCGAGGGAGCTAAA
The DNA here is from genome assembly GCA_038525885.1 of Bacteroidota bacterium. Taxonomy (GTDB): domain Bacteria; phylum Bacteroidota; class Bacteroidia; order Cytophagales; family Cyclobacteriaceae; genus DMST01. The sequence goes on along the minus strand of JBCBHI010000089.1, from coordinate 2,295 downwards.
GAAGCTGTAGTCCCAGCCCCCCAGCGTGCGGTAGGGTACTGCATTGCCGGTAATGCTACGGAAGTAGTTCATGTATCCCGTTTGCATCACGTAGGTCGCATCGTTGTTCTGACCGAAAACGGCGCCTAACCAAGAAGTCCAGCCGGACTGCGCAAGGTCTGCCAAGGGAGAGCCATAGTGAGGTGATCCTAAAGAAATAACCCGCTCTACCATGCCATTGGCACCATAGTGATTCACCGCTGCGTCAGTATCCAAACCACCTTTGGAGTGTGCCACCACTACTACGCGGTTTACTCCGTAATGGTTAGTAATCAGCTCCAGCTGGCTCTTAAACAAAGAACCGTTGGTCCACATACTGCGGTCTGGATACACATTTACATAGGCCGTGCGGAATCCATCATTGAAAGCCCGGGCATACATATCGTTGTTCCCCTCCGGAAACCAAGTATCGGATGAACCGGTGTAACCATGAATGAATACTAAAACAGGTTTGCTACCAGAATTGGGGGGGACCGAACCTAATAACACTACTCCCACACCAGGACCCGAACCACCACCGGAAATTCCAGTAGCCGCATTCATACGATCAGGATGGGGAAGTTGCATTAGTTCTTGTGCAGATACAGAAGCGCACGCGCAAAAAATTAACAGCCAGGCCAGAACGCCTAGCTTAATTGTAGTCGTTTTCATGTTTGTTTAGGTATAGGTTTTTGTATGAATAAAAGATATAAGGTCTTCCTATGCGGGTCAAGAAAGGATGCATGCAGAATATTTATTTTTGCCATTTTTCTTAATTCGTTCCCTTCTTCTATGGAAATACTACCATTTAACGAATAAAATTGCCCGTTCATCGATTTTGTTGCGGTATTGTGAATGTCCACAAAAACTTAATTCAGAATGGTGAATTTTAACTTTTCGAAGAATGAGAAATCAACTATGTTCAAGGTTCTCTCATTCAAGAAGGCCTCTCAGCCCAATCCTGACCCTATACGACCACTCCCCAGATAGTGGTCCTTTCTTAGGCAGAATCAGTATTATTTTAACCTCATAGAATGCAACTCATCTCATAAGATCACTTCACATGTTGCGAACAAAACGACTGCTGGGCGCAGTATTTTTCTGCCTCCTTGGGGTTACTTGGGCCTTTGGCCAGGAAAAACGACCCCTCACCCATGCTGACTACGCAGAATGGGAATTCATATCGCAAGCACATTTATCTGCCAAAGGAGCTTGGACCGCTCTGGAAGTTTCTACCCAAAAAAGTGACGGGTATTTACAACTCAGTACTCCACAGGGCAACGAAGCTCAGAGAATCATGCGGGCGGTGGGTCCGTCCTTTACCTACCCAGAAGATTTCCTTGTTTTTACCATAAAACCGCAGGTTGATACCGTCCGTGCCTTGAAACTGGCCGACACCAAGAAAGATGATATGCCAAAGGATTCTATGGGCATCATCACCTTGAGGGATGGTAGTATAGAGCGGCTCCCCATGATAGCCTCCTTCGAAGTACCTGAAAAGGGCGGCAACTGGCTGGCCTATTTGTACGAAGAAGGGTATCCAGAGCCGGAAGTAGACGAATCAGATTCTACCGCGGAAGAAGCCCCCGAAATTCCCGGGCAGATATTGGTAGTCCGCAATCTGGAATCTCGTGAAGAATACACCATCAACCGGGTGAAAAAATATGCCTGGGCAGAATCTGGCAGCCGCCTAGCCCTCATACGGGTAGCTAGTGCTGACAGCGTGGACGATGCAGGGGTGTTTGTGTTCAACATAGACGAGGGCACTTTCAGCCCCATCGATACCGGACAGGTAACCTATAGTGAACTTACCTGGGACAAAGCAGGGGATCAATTGGCTTTTATGGCCAGCCCAGATAGCAGTGATGCCGAACTCAGGCATTTTAGCGTCCATTTGTGGACTTCTAATAATGGGCTACAGTCCATCGTGAAAACGGGCAGTGCCGGCATCCCCATGGGTTGGTGGGTAAGTGAAGATGGAACTATGGAGTTTTCTGGCAACGGAGAACGCCTTTTCCTGGACACACGGCCCATGCCTGTAAAGTACACCTACGAGGAAGATACTACCCTACTAGACGAGGATAAGCCCGGGGTGGACATTTGGCATTGGCAGGATAAACGCCTTCAGCCACAGCAGCTTTTGAACCAGTCAGAAGACCAAAGCCGGGACTACAAAGGGGTATATTGGATCGCCTCGGGCAAGTTTGTGCAGCTAGCGGATGAGCAACTCCCTCAAGTAACCGTGGGAAATCTGGATAACGCCAACACGGGGGTTGC
>JBCBHI010000088.1:0-10812 GCA_038525885.1 Bacteroidota bacterium | reverse complement strand
GAACCAACTGTCGAGCACCGATAACAGCAACTTTTACTACGTACAAAAAATTGCGGTTGTGGACTCTTCAACCGTATTGGCAGCTACTCGTTCTGGCCTGTTCCGTTCTACTGATGGTGGAGCTTCTTGGTCAACTTTGTTTGCTGGTCGCTTTGCAGATCTCGAAGTTGCTAGCAACGGCGATATTTATTCTTCACAAGGTATCTTCTCTACTGGGGTGCTACGTAAGTCTACCGACAATGGCCTTAACTGGTCAGATGTAACGCCTGCGGCTAACGGCCAGCGGATCGAAATTGCTATCGCCCCTGGCAATGATAGTGTAGTATATGCCGTAGCCTCTAACAATAGGCTAATTGAGTGGCTTTACCGCTCAAACGATGGTGGTCAAACCTGGACCCAAGGAACCATTCCTTTTTACTTAGAGCAGAGTTGTGTAGAAGGCACTCAAGACTTTGCACGTGACCAGGCTTGGTATGATTTGATCCTCGCCGTTGACCCTAACAACGATAGCGCAGTTGTAGTGGGAGGTATATCCCACCACAAGTCTACGGATGGTGGTACCACTTGGACTCCTATTTCTTACTGGACAGGTAACTGTGAGCAGTATGTGCATGCTGACCAGCACGCCATTGCTACCAATCCTAACGATCCTGATGCTGCGGTAATGGGTTCTGATGGTGGTGTTTCCTACACTACTGACCTGTGGTCTGCGGCCAAGCCTACCTTCAACGACCGCAACAACGGTTACAATGTGACCCAGTTCTTCTCTGCGGATGCTCGTAATGATTCTGCTGACTCTTATATCCTAACGGGTGCGCAAGACAACGGATCCTTGCAGTTAAACTCTGCAGGCATTGGTGGTGGTTTTATGGCTACCGGTGGTGATGGTGCATTCAGCCATGTAGACCAGGATACTAACGCATATCACTATACAGCCTTTGTTTTTACTACCTACTACCAGTCTGTAAATAATGGAGCAAGCTTCACCAACCTGATTTTTAACCAATCTTTTGGTCGCTTCATCAACCCTACTGACTATGATGATGAAACCAAACGGATGTATGCTGCAGGTAACGGCGGTCAGTATGTTTACTCCAACGAGTTGGATCAATCCAACGGTTGGTTCTTGGCTACAGTCGCCTTCAACGGCGGACAGGTTTCCGCAGTGAAGGTATCCCCTTACACTTCTGATCGTGTATTCTTTGGTACCGGTACTGGTGACCTGTTTATGGTAGATAGCGCCTACCTAGGTTCCTCTGCCACAGTTACAGAAATTGGTAGCCCAAGTTTCCCTGCTGGCTATTTGTCTAGTGTGGCTTTAGGTACATCCGACGATGAGATTTTGGTGACCTTCACCAACTATGGAGTGAACTCTGTTTGGGAGACCAAAGACGGTGGTGCTACTTGGACCAGCAAAGAGGGTAACTTACCCGATATGCCTATCCGTTGGGCACTTTATAACCCTAACAATACCAATGAAGTGCTCCTGGCTACCGAATTGGGTGTTTGGTCTACTGACGATTTGAGTGCTGGTTCTGTAGTTTGGGAAGCAACCAACAGTGGTTTGGCTAACGTACGTACGGACATGTTGCAGTACCGTGCTTCTGATGGTCAGGTAACGGTGGCTACTCACGGTCGTGGTGCTTATACTGGTTTCCCCTTCAGCGGCTCAGTCTCTGCGCCTGTAAATACCGATTCCTTGGTGTTGGACTTGCCACTTGACACATGTAACACTGATTTTGTGTATAACCTGGCTGGTGGTAACAACGGAACTACCTCAGGCGCTACATACACTAGTGGTTATGTAGGTCAAGGTCTTGTATTCGATGGTGTAGATGACTACGTGAATCTGGGTGCTAACCCAGCCATGGTATTTGATTCTTCATTCTCAGTGGCTTCTTGGGTGAATACCACCAATGCCGCTCGCCAATTAGTAATTGGTAGAAACGCAGATTCAGCAAACGTAGGTAGCTGGAACGTGTTCCTGAATGGTGGAAACGTGGAAGTGATCCTTGGTGGATTGAGTAATGCTGGTCCTTTCACTAGTAATGGCACCGTAAATGATGGAAACTGGCACCATGTTGCCGTTACCAAGGATGGCGGAGTCCTCAATATCTACATTGACGGCGTTCTGGATCGCACTTTTGGCGGTCTTGTTGGTACTATCAATGCTAATCCTAATGCAGAAGTATGGTTAGGACATCAAGCCAATAAGCCTGGTGAGCGGTTCTTTGCCGGTCAGATGGATATTGTGAAAGCCTACAACTATGCCATTGATACAGGCATGATTACTTCTTTGGCCGCTGTCGCTTCCAATCCTGGTACCTGTGCGGCAAACAGCAATACTTTGGTAGGATACTGGCAACTAGATGATTGTGGAACTACCGCACTCACTAACCAAGTAGGCGGCCCTGATGGCTCTCTCGTTGGTACAGCCTTCCTAGATAGTGGTTACGTGAATCAAGGCGGGCATTTCGGAGCATTTGGTTCTTATGCTGCCCTTGCAGATACAGGTTGGGCCTTAGGAGCAGGAAATGCCTTCTCATATAGCCTATGGATGAACGCTAATACAGCCAACAATAACCGAAGCATCGTGCTAGGCCGTGAAGAAGCCGGATCTAGAGCCTTGACGCTCCGTTTGGATGGTTCAGATCTGGAAGTATACGTGGCCGGTCTCGTTCGTGCAGGCTTTAGCAATCCGCAGTGGCACAGCTTCCCTACCCCTATGGTAGCAGGTACTTGGGCACACATCGGTATTACCTTCCAGAACAGCGTATTGAGCTTGTATGTGGATGGAGTGCTGGTTAGCACCATCGATAAATTGGGTGGAACGCCTACCTTCACTACCGCAGGTCAGGATATACTAGGTGCTAAGTCGGATGGTTCTCGTCCTTTCAATGGTATCATTGATGAAGTACGGATCTTCAACGAAGCCCTTACTGGCGGCGCAATGGCATCTGAATTCTCACGGGTTAGCTATTCGCCTAGCGATTGTCCTGAAGTGCTCGCAGGTGGTTACTCGTTCGATAGCTGTCAGTCTGCTGTTGCCCTTGACAATGCAGGACTTAACGATGGGGTAATCAATGGTGCTACTCGTGCTACTGGTTACCAGCAAGCGGGTATGTCTTTTGATGGTGTCAATGACAACGTCAATCTAGGAACCAGCTCTGTGTTTGAGTTGGGCGATGAGTTTACCATTGCTACCTGGATCAACACTAGCCAAACTGGTCGTTTCAAAACTATTTTGGCTAAAAACCGGACGGGTAGTTCATTCTCTTACCAAGTACTGCTTGACAATGGACGTTCTACCATGACAATGGGCGGAGCCAACAATGCAGGTCCTTTCACTACTACCTCTACCATTAACGACGGTACCTGGCACCACATCGCCTGGACTTTCGAGAATGGCATCCTTACAGGATTCGTAGATGGAGTAGCAGAGGCTTCCTTCATTATCATGGGCTCACTAAATGCCAATGCAGGTACTGAACTGTGGATAGGTAACCGGAATGATAAGACCGGCCGTGCATTTGCTGGTACCCTAGATGAGTTCTACATCTACGAAACAGCCATGAAACCTGGTCAGGTTGCTGAATTGGCAAATGCCACTCAGAACTCTTCTGACTGTTCTGCACCTATCAACGTGTTCGAAACCATTCCTTCCTTTGAGGCTGATCTTGAAGAAGGGACCGATCCGGACTTCAACGTATACCCTAACCCTAGTGCAGGAGTATTCGTGGTAGAGTGGAGCAAATTTGCAGCTGATAAGCCTGTTCGGATTTCGGTTTCCAATGCTTTAGGACAAACCGTGTTCGAACAATATGAGGCAGTTCCTGCTCAGCGCCAAGAGATTACCCTCAACAACCCTACGCCGGGCATTTACTTGGTAACTCTATCAAGTGAGGGTGAGCGACAAGTCTATCGTATGGTTATTGAATAACCTACTGTAGGTCAACATAAACGAAAGCCGGGCAATTTTGCCCGGCTTTTTTGTTGATAGAACGTGAGAGAATTTCCACAAACCCACATGTTAGCAAGGTCCGAATCAAAGCTTCGGGTTTTTGATATGGAGGGCTGCTTATTAGTCTAGTTCGAATAAAAAGTTCTGGTAAGCGTTTTTTAGCTCTGCCAGCGCTTTCAACTCCCTAAGTTTCTCTGCCAAAGCTATTCCTTCTTTGAATACCTCTTCTGCCAATTCGGTTTCTTCCAGCTCAGAATATAGTTCTGCCAATACATAGTATGTAGGAAGATATTCTGGAAACTTAGCCCGTAATTGACTAAAATATTCCAGTGCTTTTTCTGGGTCAGCTGACCGATATTCGTTCCCAACAGCGTACCAGTGAAAAGGGTCGTTTGGGTCCTCATTCAAATACACCAATAGTTGGTCTAAACGGGCCTTATTCATACGTTTTAGGCGGTTTTTTCTTTTCGCTATATCTTGTAACTTCGCGCCAAGTTATTGGTTTATCCTACTAGATTATATTCCTTTTCACATGAAAATTCTGGTTTGTATCACACACGTGCCGGATACTACTTCTCGTATTGCATTTACAGACAACAATACAAAGTTTGATATCAATGGAGTGCAGTTCATTATCGGTCCATACGATGATTATGCACTGGCTCGTGCCGTAGAGTTGAAAGAGCAGTTGGGGGCATCCTTGACGGTGTTGAATGTGGGTGGTCCTGAATCAGACCCTACTATTCGTAAAGCTTTGGCTATTGGTGCGGATGACGCTATCCGGGTCAATGCAGAACCTACTGATTCCTTCTTTGTAGCGCAGCAAATTGCTGAGCAAGTAAAAGCTGGTGGATATGAGTTGGTGTTGATGGGACGTGAGTCTATCGACTTCAATGGAGGTATGGTGCATGGTATGGTGGGTGAGTTGCTAGGATGGCCAGCATTATCACCAGTAATGAAGCTCGATATCGAGGGTGATACTGTGAAGATGGCTCGTGAGATTGAAGGTGGAAAAGAGTACTTAGAAGCCAAATTGCCACTGGTTGCTGGATGCCAAGAACCCATTGCAGAATGGAAGATTCCTAATATGCGTGGAATCATGAGTGCCCGCACGAAGCCACTCAACGTAGTGGAGCCAACAGATATCGAAAAGAAAACCTCAGTAGAAGTATTTGAATTACCTCCTGAGAAAGGTGCGGTAAAAATGATCGAAGCTGATAACGTAGCTGACCTGGTCGATTTACTGAAGAACGAGGCGAAAGTACTTTAAGGGTACTGGGAATCCTGGATTATTTTGGTTATTTGATAAAGCATTAAGATAGAAAATGTCAGTAGTTGCATTTATAGAGCTTGCCGACGGGGCAATCAAAAAAACATCTTTAGAGGCTGTGGCCTACGCCAAAGCCATTGCTGATAAAGAGGGTACTAGCGTTACTGCTGTAGCCATGGGTGCAGCAAGTGAAGAAGCTCTAGCTCATGCCGGAGTATACGGTGCTGCTAAGGTATTGCACGTTTCAGACGATCGTCTAAACAAGGGCGTTATTCAAGCCTATGCCTCTGCTCTTCAGCAGGCAATTGATAGCGAAGGAGCTTCCATGATGATATTGGCGAAGTCTTCCCTCGGCGATCCTGTAGCAGCTCGGGTAGCAATCAGAATAGGCGGCAGCCTTGCCTCCAATGTAGTAGATCTGCCTGATACCTCTAATGGATTTAAAGTGAAGCGTTCTATCTACACAGGAAAAGCATTTGCCATTTCTGAAATGTCTGGTGATAAGAAAATCATCGCCATCAAGAAAAACGCTATTGGCCTCGAAGAATCAGGCTCACCTGCGTCGGTAGAAACCTTCAGCGCTAGTTTTGATGATGCTGATTTCGGTACCTCTATCACTGGTGAAGAGAAACAAACCGGAGATATCCTGTTGCCTGAGGCGGATTTGGTAGTTTCTGGAGGCCGCGGATTGAAAGGACCTGAGAACTGGGGAGTAATTACTGATTTGGCCAAGGAGTTGGGAGCAGCTACCGGCTGTAGCAAGCCAGTTTCTGATATGGATTGGCGTCCTCACCACGAGCACGTAGGACAAACCGGAGTGAAAGTGGCCCCTTCTTTATACATTGCCGTAGGAATTTCTGGTGCTATCCAACATTTGGCTGGGGTGAACTCCTCTAAAACCATTGTTGTGATTAACAAAGATCCAGAAGCTCCTTTCTTCAAAGCAGCAGATTATGGGATAGTTGGGGATGCGTTTGAAGTATTACCTAAATTAACGGAAGCCGTGCGAGCGGCGAAATAAACCCGCGAACGCGTGGATAAAATCCAGTTAGAAATACTCGGCCTTTCCTCTAGCCAATCTCAGTCAGGGTCATTTGCCTTGGTGCTTGGTGAAGTAGAAGGCAATCGGCGGCTGCCAATTATTATCGGTATGTTTGAAGCTCAGGCCATCGCTATTGAGATCGAAAAAATCGTTCCCAATCGGCCGATGACCCACGACTTATTCAAGTCCTTTGCCCATACCTACAATTTCACGGTGGAAGAAATTGTTATCTCCGATCTTAAGGAAGGAGTTTTCTTTGCCAAGATTGTATGTAGCAATGGCGTAGACCAAGTCGAAATTGATGCTAGACCATCTGATGCAATCGCCATAGGATTGCGGTTTGACGCTGAAATCTTCACTTACGAAACTATTTTGTCCGAAGCGGGTATTGTGCTCACCGATGAAGATGAGGACGAAGACGCATCAGTGGAAGACGAGGTGAGTTCAGTAGAACCCGTCAAAAAGGAAGAGGAAACGGCCAATCCCTTGGAAAAGCTGAAAGATCTTCCCTTCCAAAAATTAGAGGAGATGCTAAGTGATGCTATTGGAAAAGAAGATTACGAGCGAGCCGCTATGATTCGAGATGAGATGAATCGTAGAAACTAATCGATCTCTTTATATAAATTAGCCCGATGTCCAACCATGACATCGGGCTTTTTTTATGCATTTAGCATTTGATACGTACTATTCTGAAATAGGTGCCTTTACTGTTGCAGTGGCTTTTGAGGATTGGCTTTCAGAAAAACCATCTAAAGTCTATACCGAATTGTTGTCGGAAGTGGCTCCTTATGAACCCGGTGCATTCTACAAAAGAGAGCTGCCCTGTATCCTAAGCTTACTCCAGAGTATTTCTGTTACCCAGATTGATACCATCATTGTGGATGGATACGTGATTTTGGATGAAGAACGTGCCTATGGACTAGGGGGATATTTATTCAAGACGCTGGAAGAGAAAGTTCCTGTCATAGGAGTAGCCAAGTCACCCTATAAGAACCCCCACCCTTACATGCGCGAACTATTTCGGGGGAATAGTCAACGCCCTCTTTTCATTTCCTCCTTAGGAATACCCCTTGCACATGCTACACATCTGGTGGGACAGATGCATGGTGATTTCCGAATGCCTACTTTATTGCAAATTTTGGATACCACTACCAAGCAATGGGTTAAGAAACAGAAAGATTAGGCCCTTCTGAAAGCTCAGGTAGAAAGGAATTTATCGGGTTTTCCCGTACTTTTGATTGCTTTGACGTATGTCTAAATTCTGCTAAAGAGCAACTACACACAAGAACCACAAGATCATTATGGATATCCTCCGTAGCCTATTGGGGCTAACCGTTCTGTTGGGAATTGCTTACATTTTCTCCTTAAACCGACGAAAAATCAATTGGCGACTAGTATTGGCAGGAGTCGGTCTTCAGCTAGTAGTTGGAGTGCTATTGACCAAGGTGCCTCCGGTAGTCAAAGGACTTCAAAGCTTTAGTGCAGGGATGGTGGATTTTCTGCGGTCTGCTTATGTAGGTTCGGCCTTCTTGGTTGGGGACCTCGCCGACGAATCCAATTTCCGGTTTGCTTTCATGGCCCTGGCCATTGTGATCTTTTTTTCTACCGTTACCGCCGGCCTATACTATTTGGGTATCCTTCAAAAGTTAGTATACGCCATTGCTTGGGTCATGTCAAAAACCATGAGGCTTTCGGGTGCTGAGAGCCTTTCCGCAGCTGGTAACATCTTTCTGGGGCAAACAGAAGCCCCACTATTGGTTCGGCCCTTTATTCCCAAGATGACCAAGTCCGAATTGATGGCCTTAATGACAGGAGGGATGGCCACCATTGCAGGTTCCGTATTTGGGGCTTATGTAGGTATGTTGGGGGATGATCCGCAGATTGCCGCTTACCTGCTTACCGCTTCCTTTATGAATGCTCCGGCAGCTTTAGTGATGGCTAAGATTCTAGTGCCTGAATCCAATCCAGAAGAGATAAATACTACCCTAGAAATAAATAAAGAATCTTTAGGAGTCAACCTAATCGATGCTTTGGCAAAAGGAGCCTCTGATGGGGTTAAGCTGGCCGCCAATATTGGAGCCATGCTACTCGCTTTTGTGGCACTCATTGCGGCTATCAATTTAGGGTTGGGCGGAATTGGAAACTGGATTGGGGTCAATGATAGCATTGCTAATGCAACTCAGGGTGTTTTTCCACAGCTGTCACTGGAGTATCTGCTAGGGCAGGCCTTCCGGCCTATCGCCTGGTTGATTGGTACCACATGGGAAGAATCCCTTCTGGTGGGGAGTATGATTGGTCAGAAAACAGCTATTAATGAATTTGTGGCCTATTCCCAGCTCGGTGAAATTCTAAGGAGTAATCCAGAATATCTATCCGCCAAGAGTGTTGTCATCACAAGCTTTGCCCTTTGTGGGTTTTCAAATTTCAGCTCCATTGCCATCCAGATAGGGGGCATAGGGAGTATGGCGCCCAATCAGACCTCTCAGTTATCCAAATTGGGTATGAGGGCGCTATTAGGAGCTACTATGGCTTGTCTAATGACCGCGGCTATTGCCGGTGCATTGTTTAGCCTCTAGTTTAGGATGAGGAAATTAAACTACAATCCAGATCATCGTATTTGGGGGCTTGACTTGCTGAGAGCTCTTGCGATTATTTTTGTAATCCTGGCTCACGGCAAGCACTTCATATACCCAGTGATTTCCCAGAACTATGGTTACAACCTCCGGTTTGGGGGGTATATGGGTGTGGAACTGTTTTTTGTCCTTAGCGGATACCTCATCGGTACCATCCTTATCAAAACTTTTCAGAAAGAGGGAGGGGTTACTTTTGCGGCAATAAAGAAGTTTTGGGTCCGAAGGTGGTTCCGAACACTCCCAAATTACTACCTCATTATTGTGGTAAACGTGGTGGTTTATGCTTTTCTACTAGACAATGATGTCTGGCAAGAGGTAACCCTATGGAAGTACTTTGTTTTCCTGCAAAATGTGTCTCAGCATCCGGGAGAATTCTTTAGCGAGTCATGGAGCCTGACCATCGAAGAGTGGTTTTATCTGACCATTCCGCTGGTGATGATGGGCATCTACTACCTCTTCACTTTTCTATCCGTAAAAGGGCGTATTCTGCTCTCTATACTCCTATATATCGGGATATCTTTCACGCTTAGATGGTTTGTGGCTCAGGATCCATCTGTAGATTGGCGGCTGGAACTTAGGATGGTAATGCCGCTCCGTTTAGATTCTATTGGGGTAGGAGTGTTAGCTGCTTTTATTCACATCTATTCACCCGTTTGGTGGGACAAGAATAAGAAATGGCTATTCGTACTGGGAACCACCGTCTTCCTGTTCAACTGCTATTATTATCTGAATGAGGTGTTGCCCAATGCCCTTGGAAATACCACTCTGTTTGATCGCACCATATACTTCAACATTACCAACCTTTCCTTTGCTGCTGTTCTGCCCATGGCTAGTACCTGGAAGCGCCAGAATAGCTGGTTGGGGAAATTTGTCACCATAACATCCTTGATCTCCTATTCCTTGTACCTGGTTCATGTATCCGTGGTGAGGAATCTTGTTATGGAGTATCTGGATTGGTCAGGGAGAGTTAATGGAATACTCGTTTGGCTTTTGTTCGTAGTTGCGTCTTACGGCTTGTCCTATCTGTTGTTTGTGTACTTTGAACAACCCATGATGAAGTTGAGGGATAAATTCTCTAAGAAAGAGAAGACTGTCACCATCACTTCCTAAGCGACTCAATGTTTAGAAAAGCAGAGGGGTCTAGACATATTTCTGACCAATATTCCTTCTCCGAAGGAGCAGCCACGCCTGGGAAATCCCCTACCCAATCCAGCATGTCGGTCATCACTTGGAAGTGCAGGTGAGGGGGCCAGTTACCATTCTCCGGCCAGGCTCCTAAGCTGGCGATTTGTTGTCCACCCTTTATTCCTGCGCCTACCTTCCAATCATAGAAGGAGCTTAAGGAGAGATGGCCGTATAGGGTATAGAATCTGATGCCTTTGAGGTCGTGTTCAATAATTAGAGTTGGGCCGTAGTTTCCAAAGCCATGGTTATTGGCATAACTGTGGATTATCCCGTTGATGGGGGCAAATATAGAGGTGTCTGCAGGAAGCCATAAATCAATTCCCAGGTGCAAACTTCGTGCTTCCTCTTCTCCATCAAAATGAGCACTTCGTTGATAGAGCACTCTCTCTTCTAAGTACCCTCCGGCCCCTCCTTTTTGCTTTCCTTGAGCTAGCGTTTGGTTAATATAATTCTCAAAAGAACCTTGCTCTTTTAAATCGACCTGCTGCAGTGCTGTATTGTTCTTGGTGAAATCAAACACATGCCAGGCATCGTTTGGGATTTCGGGTTTAATTATGGGATGGATATCTAACTGATTTATTAGGGATTCTAGGTTCATTCGGATTCCAGGTTTTTGTATAAAGAAAAGCCCATCCACTAGAAGCGGATGGGCCGGGACAATAAAAGGGTATTAGATTATACGGTTACAGTGGCACGAGGTGCCCCTGCCAAAATCTCATCG
>JBCBHI010000087.1:0-10819 GCA_038525885.1 Bacteroidota bacterium | reverse complement strand
ATTGAAGCCTACTGCGACCGCCTGGACCATTTGGAGGTAGTAGCCACCTGCACCAATGCCATGGAGGCCTTTGGGGCACTGCAAGAACACGCCCCGGTAGATGTTCTCTTCCTGGATATCCAAATGCCCAAACTCACGGGCATCGATTTCTTAAAATCACTCCATCACAAACCCAAGGTGATCATTACCACCGCCTACCGCGACTACGCCCTGGAAGGCTATGATCTGGATGTAGTGGACTACCTCCTGAAACCCATTGCCTTCGACCGTTTCCTGAAAGCCATCGGCAAAGTGCTCCCTAGCCAACCTACCTCCGTGGCCGCACAAGATCTGGACTTCGCCCCCAATAGTTCCGTGGGTGAGCCCCCCTACATGTTCTTGAAAGCCGACAAAAAGATGGTGAAAATCTACCTCCACGAGATCGGTTTCATCGAGAGCCTAAAAGACTACGTGCGTGTTTTCACTCCCGACAAAGTGGTGGTAAGCCACCAGACGCTCACCTATCTGGAAGAGAAACTCCCCAAAGACCAGTTCCTTCGTGTCCACAAAAGCTACCTGGTCAACCTAAGCCAGGTCAATGCCTACTCAGCCACTACCCTCGATATTTTGGATCAGGAAGTCCCCATAGGCCGCTCCCACAAAGCCGAGGTCATGGAGCGCCTGCAAGGGGCTGGTTAATCCAAAAAGGATTGGGTGAAATGATTTGCATACCGCAGAGCTTCAGCCTTGGCAAGACCAAAGCAGTTCGTGTGCTTGGTTTAAATTTCATATACAGCGCTGCGCGCTCATAAGTAAAGGAAGACTTATGCAAAGCCCTACTCCACTAGCATAGAGCTTACTTCCGCGCCACCAAAGCCCTGGAGAATATCCTCCCATTTATCCAACACCAAAAAATCCTAAAACCTTCAATTCTGCTTCGTACCAGCATTGGACTCTTTCCAGATCTTTTTCTACCTCGGCAGAAGGCCTCATCCGATACTTACTCATCAAGAATACCCAAATCGTTTTTTCAATTCGGCTATCACCTCATCAGCATCCCTTGCCGCCTCCGGAGTGGCCTCATGCTCCGCTATTCGCTCTGCCAACAACTGGTGGAGCTTTTGCTCATACACCGGATCATCTTGTTGTTGCTCTCGCAATTCTTTAGCGTATTGCAACACCATCTGCTGTTGGTCATCTGGCAACTGTGCCAACTCCTGCAAAACCAATTCTGAGGTAGACATACATCCTTCTTTAATTCTACTACCGAAAATACAAAACGAAAGGTGTTAATTCTCAGCCCCTCACCTCCCACTTTATAGTAGCCGTGATTTCTCTGGTCCTTGTAAATGGATTGGGTGAAATGATTTGCATACCGCAGAGCTACAGCCTTAGCAAGATCAAAGCAGTTCGTGGGCTTGGTTTAAATTTCATAAACAGCGCTGCGCGCTCATAAGTAAAGGAAGGCTAATACAAAGCCCTGCGCCACTAGCATAGAGCTTACTTCCACCCTACCTAAGCACTTGAGAATAATCCCCCCACTCCACTAGGGCCGTATCAAAAGGAATTATTGCGATTTTGCTGCGGAATATTCTTTTGAAACTGCTTCCCCTAGGCAGGGGAAGCTCCCGAAGGGTGAAGGGGTTAAAACCTCATCGGTAAGAAAAACATCTCTAGCGTGCTAATTTGGGGCTTCCGATAAATAAAAACCCTTTCCGGCCTCCGGCCACCTTTCCCTGATGAGGGAAAGGAATTATTGGCACCAAACAAAAATTGGCATCTCAGTTTTACGCTTGGCTTTTTATACGGCGCCATCAAAGCCCTGAAGAATATCCTCCTCTCTTTATCCATCACCTAAAATTCTCCGCGCCCTCTGAGCCTACTCCTTTACCTCTGTGGTAAAACCAAGCCTGCCATATCGGCACAAAATGTCGCGTGGCAGCGTTCTTGCTCACCCACTCGCCCGAGGGCCGTTGGTTTCGGCGGTCCAGTACCGTAATTTTGACACCATGGGGGCATTATCCTTTTGGAAATACCAGGGTACAGGCAACGACTTCGTGATGATCGACAACCGCGAAGGAAGGTTTGACCCACAAGATACCGACCGGGTGGCCGCACTGTGCGACCGCCGTTTTGGCATCGGGGCCGATGGGCTCATCTTGATTCAAAACCACCCGGACCACGACTTTGAGATGGTCTACTTCAATGCCGACGGCAGCCAAAGCCTGTGTGGCAACGGTAGCCGCTGCGCCATGATGTTTGCCCAGCAGCTAGGCATCATTGAAGACCGGGCTAGCTTTTTGGCCTATGACGGTCCGCATGAAGCCTACATAAAGGAGGGCCGGGTATACCTGCTTATGCACGATGTAAACCCCGTGCAGGTAGTGGGGCAAGATGCCTTCGCTGATACTGGCTCACCTCACCATCTGGTGTGGGTAGAGGATGCCGACGTAGCCCCGGTAGTAGCCCAAGGCCGCAGCATTCGCGAGAGCGAAACCTACGCCCCCGGAGGCACCAACGTCAACTTTGTGGAGGTAGATCCTGATGCCGGCATCCGGGTCCGCACCTACGAGCGCGGGGTAGAAGACGAAACTCTGAGCTGCGGTACTGGGGTAACGGCTGCAGCCCTGGCGGCCAGCGAAAAAGGATTGCCTTCACCCATCAGGGTAGAGACCCGCGGAGGTCAGCTAGAAGTATCCTTTACAAAAAGGGACGACAACGGATTTACCGACGTATATTTGATCGGCCCTGCAAAGGCGGTGTTTCAAGGCACCGTTTCCTAATCAAGCCATAACGTATTAAGAATACCGAATACAATGCTTAAAGTAGTCACCAAACTATTTGGAACGAAGAGTGATCGGGACATCAAAGAAGTGTTGCCGATTGTGGAGAAAATCAACCAGGAGTACGGAGGGCTTTCCTCACTGAGTGATGATCAGCTTCGCGAAAAATCAGCCGAACTGGATCAGCACATCCAAACCCAGCTCAAAGAATACGACGACCAAGTTACCGAGTTGCGCCAGCAGGTAGCCAGCGACCCGGAGATGACGCTGGAAGCCAAAGAAGCCGCCTTTGATCAGGTAGACAGCCTGTCGGATCAGAAAGACGAGGCACTGGAAAAGGTGCTCAATGATATATTACCCCAGGCCTTCGCCATAGTAAAAGAAACCGCTCGCCGTTTCAAAGAAGGCGGCATGCGGGTTACCGCTACCTTGCTAGATAAGCAGCTGGCGGCCAAGCATGACTTCGTAGAGATTGAAGGCGAAACGGCCATCTGGCACAAATCCTGGATAGCCGCAGGAGGTGAAATCACCTGGGAGATGGTGCACTACGACGTGCAGATGATTGGGGGTATTGTGCTGCACAGCGGAAAAATCGCCGAGATGGCAACCGGTGAAGGTAAAACCCTGGTAGCCACCCTGCCTGCCTTCCTAAACGGCCTGAGCCACCAGGGAGTGCACGTAGTTACGGTGAACAACTACCTGGCAAAACGGGACATGGAGTGGATGCGTCCGCTGTTTACTTTCCATGGCCTGACTATCGACTGTGTAGACCTACACCGCCCCAACTCTATGGAGCGGCGGGAAGCCTACAAATGCGACATTGTGTACGGAACCAACAACGAGTTTGGCTTCGACTACCTGCGGGACAACATGGCGCGCGATCCGCGAGAGCTGGTACAAGGCAAGCACCACTTCACCATGGTGGATGAGGTAGACTCTGTCCTGATTGACGAAGCCCGTACCCCTCTCATTATCTCTGGCCCCGTGCCCAAAGGAGACCAAAGTGAGGAACTTAATGGCCTGAAACCCAGGATATCCAAACTGGTAGAGGCCCAACGAAAGCTTACTACTTCGTTCCTGACGGAAGCCAAAAAGAAGATCAAAGAGGGAGATGAAAAGGAAGGTGGCCTGGCCCTGTTCCGCGCCCACCGAGGCATGCCTAAGTACAAACCCTTGATCAAGTACTTGAGCGAGCCCGGCATGAAGCAGCTGCTTCAAAAAACGGAAAACATCTACCTGGCAGAGAACCAGAAGCTGATGCCCGAGGCCGACGAGCCTTTGTTCTTTACCATAGATGAGAAAATCCGCGATGTACAGCTGAGTGAGAAGGGCATTGAAACCCTGACCGGTAATGCTGACGATCCTGACTTCTTCATTCTACCAGACATGGCTATGGAAGTAGGGGCCATCGATAATGATGAGTCGCTTTCGGACTCTGACCGGGCTCAGAAGAAGGATCAGTTGATCCAAGAATACACCATAAAGTCTCAGCGGATTCACCTGGTCAATCAGCTCTTGAAAGCCTACACCATGTACGAGCGGGATCAGGAATACATCCTGCAAGACGGCAAGGTGAAGATTGTAGATGAGCAGACGGGCCGGGTAATGGACGGTCGTCGCTGGTCCGACGGGCTACACCAGGCAGTGGAGGCCAAGGAGAATGTGAAGGTGGAAGACGCCACCCAAACCTACGCCACCATTACGCTGCAAAACTACTTCCGTATGTACCACAAAATCAGTGGTATGACGGGTACGGCGGAAACCGAAGCGGGTGAATTTTGGGACATCTACAAGCTGGATGTGGTGGCTATCCCCACCAACAAACCCATTGCCCGGAACGACGAAGAGGACAAAGTCTATAAGACCGTAAAAGATAAGTTCAACGCCGTAGTAGAGGAGATTGTGGAACTCACCAAGGTTGGTCGTCCGGTATTGGTAGGTACCACCAGCGTGGAAATTTCGGAGGTACTCAGCCGAATGCTGAACCTGCGGAAGATTGAGCACAACATCCTGAACGCCAAACAGCACGCCCGCGAGGCAGAAATTGTAGCGGTAGCAGGTCAAACCAGTAGAGTGACCATTGCCACCAACATGGCGGGGCGGGGTACGGATATCAAGCTATCTCCTGAGTCCAAAGCGGCCGGAGGTCTGGCCATCATTGGTACCGAACGGCACGAATCGCGCCGGGTAGACCGCCAGCTACGTGGTCGGGCGGGTCGTCAAGGTGATCCCGGTAGCTCACAGTTCTTCGTGTCCCTAGAGGATAACCTGATGCGTCTGTTTAGCTCAGACCGGGTATCTAAATGGATGGACCGGATTGGCTTCAAAGAAGGCGAAGTGATCCAGCACAAGCAGATCACTAAATCTATCGAGCGAGCCCAGAAGAAGGTAGAAGAGAACAACTTCGGCATCCGGAAACGGCTACTAGAATACGACGACGTGATGAACTCGCAGCGCGAGGTAATCTACAAGCGTCGGCGCAATGCCCTGTTTGGTGAGCGCCTGGATGTGGACATTATGACCATGTTCTCGGAAATTACCGACGAGCTGGTGAACACCACGTACGGCAATTTCGAAGCTTTCAAGCTGACCGCGCTGGGTACTTTGGGTCTGGACTACCAGATCACCGAAGAGGAATTCGGGAAAATCTCTCAGCAGGAGCTATCCGACAACCTATACTCCACCTTGTGGAAGACCTATCAGGAGAAAATCAAGGCCATCAGCAAGCAGTTCGGCCCGGTATTCGCCCACCTGCATCGTGAGCGGGGAGCCACGCTAGAGATGGCCCCGGTGATGTTTACCGACGGTAAGAAGCAGATGATATTGCCCGTACACCTGGCCCAGGCCGTAGAGACGGAGGCAAAAACTGCTTGGAAGTCAGTAGAGAAATCGTCCGTGCTCAACATGATTGACGAAGGCTGGCGAGACCACTTGCGCGGCATGGACGACCTGAAGCAACAGGTACGGAATGCCTCGTTCGAACAAAAAGATCCCCTGTTGATCTACAAGTTTGAAGGTTTTGAAGCGTTTAAAAAGTTCTTGGGAGAGGTAAACGAAAGCACATCAGGCTTCTTGATGCGCGGCGCCTTCAACATCCTGGACCCGGATAAGTTAGGCCAGGCTCAGCAACAGCAACGCCGCCAGCAACCTAAAGTATCCGAAGAGAAGGAAGAGTCTCGTTCGGTACTCAACCCTCCCTCGGCCGGCCCGGGTGGCCCTGGTGCACCTCGTCCTCGCGGACCCATCGAGAAGCCCAAACCGGTTAAGTCCGAAAAGACCTACGGACGGAACGACCGGGTAACGGTGCAGTACAACGACGGATCCGTGAAGAAAGACGTGAAGTATAAGACCGTCGAAGAAGACCTGAAAAACAACGCCTGCGTGGTGATTGAAGATTAATCATGGAACTGCTCAAATTCATCAGTTTGCGCTGGTGGCTGTGTCTTACACTAGCCACTGGCTGTAAAACCACCAGTCCTAGCACCACTTCGCAGGACATCAATGCGTATCAGGAGGATATTTCCTCTTACCGTACGGCTCTGGTTGATTCTCTGCAGATGGCCTTGGACACCCTACGTGTGCAAGTGGTAACGGCGGACAATGCTGATGTGATGGGCGATCCTATTCCGGCAACCCAAGACAATACCGAGGGCGTGAATGCGCTCATGGATAGTATTGCCTCCTTCAACGCCCGCATTCCCTATGTAGAAGGGTTCACCATACTGGTGTATTCTGGTACAAACCGGGACCGATCTGCCCTGGTGCAGCGCGAGGTACAAGGGTTGGGCCATACACCTCGTTTTGAATACGCCCGCCCCAACTTTAAAGTGAAGGTGGGCCGCTTTACTGATCAGTTGGAGGCTCGCCGCACCCACCTGTTCTTGAAGCAACATTTCCGTTCGGCCATCATTGTGCCCGAGCGAATCATCTTGAAATAACCTCGCTATGTCCCTCAAGGATACTATCCATCGGTTGGCGGCAGAATATGCCGACGATACGGTTGCCCTACGCCGTCATTTGCATGCAAACCCGGAGCTCTCTTACCAGGAGTTCCAAACTGCGGCCTTTGTGGGCAAACAGTTGCGCGACCTGGGCCTACAACCTACCGAAGGGGTAGCCGATACCGGACTCACCGTAACGATAGAGGGAAAGAACCCGACCAGTAAAGTAGTGGCGCTCCGGGCGGATATGGATGCTTTGCCGATCAAGGAAGCGAACGATGTACCCTACAAGTCGAAAAATGAGGGTGTGATGCACGCCTGTGGGCACGACGTACATACCAGTTCCCTATTGGGGACTGCTCGTATTTTGCAACAGGTAAAAGATCAGTTTGAAGGCACCGTGAAAATGGTTTTCCAGCCGGGCGAAGAAAAGGCTCCCGGTGGAGCCTCGCTGATGATCAAAGCCGGGGCCCTGCAAAACCCGAGCCCTACCAGTATGCTAGGCCAGCACGTAATGCCCCTGATTCCCGCTGGCAAGGTGGGCTTCCGTGAAGGTAAGTATATGGCCAGCGCGGATGAAATTTACATGACCGTGATCGGGAAAGGTGGCCACGGCGCTATGCCAGAAAACACCATCGATCCCGTCCTGATTACTTCCCATATTCTGGTAGCGCTGCAACAGATAGTAAGCCGCAATGCCAACCCAAAAATGCCCTCTGTATTATCTTTTGGTAAGGTGATTGCCGAAGGGGCCACCAACGTGATCCCCAATCAGGTATATATAGAAGGTACCTTCCGGACCTTTGACGAGGAGTGGCGTGCAGAAGCCAAACGGCGAATCCACAAGATTGCCACCTCCATTGCCGAAGGCATGGGCGGCCGCGTAGACCTCAACATCGTGACCGGGTATCCTTACTTGGAGAACCACACGGAGCTAACCCGCCGGACCCGGGTACAGGCGGAAGAATATTTGGGCAAGGAGAACGTGCAGGATCTTGACTTGTGGATGGCTGCTGAAGATTTCAGCTTTTACTCCCATGAGGTGGATGCCTGTTTCTATCGCTTGGGTACCCGTAACGAAGAGCGTGGCATTACCTCAGGCGTGCACACCCCCACTTTCGATGTAGATGAGTCCAGCCTACAAGTAGGGTCTGGGCTGATGGCTTGGCTCGCCCTTCAAGAGCTAAAAAGCTAACCCAAGGCGTCTCACCTTTTTGTACCCAAGCAAGTTTTCAATTCCCAAAGCTGGGCCTGGTAGTTCTTTGCCTAAACTGTAGAGCCTTCCTCAGGGAATCACCTAGGAGTTGACGGGGAGAAGTACCCACACTTCCTCAACTATTTGCGTCAGTAATTGCCTCCTGAGACCTCCTGGGAATCAGTTTAGAAAAGATTAGAATATGCCTCATCCGTATATTCTGAAAAAACGATAAGGGATTTCTGTATCACTTGTCCAAGGTCTGATTAGTTTATGGTACATTGAGACATTAGCATCTCACTCACCACCAACAGGCCTATTAACCATGCTCGTAAAGCTACTGTACAAAAGTAACCGCACGGAGGAGTGCACCGAGCAGGATATTGCCCAAATACTGGAATCAGCCCAGCGTAATAATGGGCCCATGGGGATTACCGGTATGCTCCTATACGACCGCTCTTCCTTCATTCAATACCTAGAAGGGCCTTCTGGCCCAGTGAGCGACTTGTACGAGATCATCCGTAAGGATCCCCGCCATAAAGACGTGCGTATGATCATCTTCGGACCGGCCAAAAAACGGATTTTCCCCTCTTGGGCTATGGATTCCAAAGAGGTGAACACCCAAAAACTGGCCCTAAATGCCAACCTGTCGCTGGAGAACCGCGAGGTAATCGAGAACATTCTAAAAGGCGAAACCGTAGAAAGTGACCGGGCTATAGAATGGCTAACCACCTTTGTAAATGAGGTCTAGGCTTGGATTCTAGTCTTAACTGTACTCCAGTTTTACTCCTCTCTCAAAAACTTAACGGGGTTTACCCATCCTGCACGTAGCGACTCTCGCAGTACCGATACCAAAGAGATGGCTACCACCAAAAGCCCTCCTACAATTAGCGTAATAGGCTGCACATGGGTGCGGTAAGCAAACTCTCCCAACCAATCATTCATCCACCACCAGGCTACGGGCAAGGCTAGTATTAAGGAGAGCAATGACAACAGGATAAAGGGCCTGCCCACCGACTGAATAATCTGCCAGGCATTGGAGCCCAAGACCTTGCGAATGCCAATTTCCCTTCGTTTGCGCTCGGCACTGTAAGCGGAAAGCGCAAAAAGTCCCAGGCTGGAAATAGCGATAGCTAGCAGGGTAAAGAAGAAGATGAGGCGGGCAAAGGTTCTGTCCGTTTGGTGGAGTTGGGCATAACTCTCAGGCATTTCCAGTAGAGAGAATTCCCGGTCTGGGTTGATGTTCTGCCAAGCCCGTTGAATGGCCAACTGAGTTTCCGCCTCCCTACCCGGTACCAGCTTCACGGAAAGAAACAGCCGTTGCCAATTCCGCTGTTCGTAAGTAGGCAGCATGATCATGGGAGGAATGGTATAGCGCACCCCTAGGATGTGGAAATTCTTCACTACCCCTATAACTTCCCCTTCCTGATACTCAGACCAAACCAAGCGCTGACCCAAGGCTTCTTGTGGAGACCATCCCATTTCGGCGGCCAGTTTCTCATTGATAATGAAAGCCGCAGTATCCGATTGGGTAAGCGGATTAAAGACCCGGCCCGCGGCCAGCTCAATGTCATACATATCCAAAAAACCGGGCTCAAGAAAGGCACTTTGGCTTTCCAGATATTCTTCTTCACCCACCCTTCGGACCACCCTGCCGTCCCGGTTCATGGTGTTCACAGGCAGGCGCTGCGAGTGAATATACCCTGCCACGCCAGGCATCTTGTCCAGTTCGGCTGCAAACACCTCGGGCGAATCTGAATAAGGGATGGCTACCATTTGCTCAATTTCTACCCCCAGCTCTTTGTTCTCAATGAAAGTTAACTGATCCCGAATCACCAGAACGGCCACAATCAATACACTGGATATGGCGCACTGGAAGTAGATCAATCCCTGGCGCAGAGTGATGGTATTTTTATTCCCTACGAATACTTTGCCTGCCAATGAGGGCAGGGTTTTAAAACCGGCTAACCGAAGGGCAGGGTATACACCAGCACCCAATATCAGGAGCAGTAGAACTCCCAGAAGCGTGAGCCCAAATCTGGGTTCTAAGAGAAAACCAGGTTCAAAACGCAGTTGGGTTACCTGCTCGAAAGGTCGCCTTAGGCAATACGCAAAAATCAATGCCAGAAGTAAGGCGAAGACGACCGAAAGAGTCACTTCTGCCAGCACCTGGCTGATCACCTGAAAACGACGCGCTCCCAGTACCTTGCGTACCCCTATTTCCTTTTGGCGGGTAACGGACCGGGCCACAGAGATATTGATGAAATTGACACAGACCATGACCAAAATCAAAACGCCCAACATGGATAGCAGCCTCAGCAGAGAGGGGTCTCCAATGTTTTTCATGGTATTGGTAGCACCGGAATACAAGTGAGCAGTAGAAATATGCTCAGGGAAAAATCGAAACTCTTCGCCCCGTTGGTCATCAGGATGAAAGTACTTTTCTGGTACACCTTGGAGAGCCTCGGCAAAAGCCTCTACCTGGCTTTCATCATACAACCGCACATAGGTCCAAAGAGGTTTGAGGGAGCCCCATACCTCGTTGAAATCATTCATGCCTTGGAGCGAGCCAATGAAATCGTAGCGGAAGTGGGTGTTTTGCGGAGCATCTGCCAGCACGGCCGAAATGGTAAAATCCCACTCCCGTGCCGGGAATCCTACGTAGTGTATGGCCTCACCTATCACCTGGGTATGCCCAAAATATCGTAGCGCGGCGGATTCGGTAATAGCCAAGGTGTTGGGATGCTTAAGGGCAGCCTCGGCTGAGCCCTGCAATACCTCAAAGCCCATCATAGAAATGGCGTTGGGGTCTGCCCAAAGGAAAGCCTCCTCCATATGCACTACCTCCCCGGCCCGCAGGGAGGGCCTGAAGGCACGCCAGAAACGCGTGGCTTCTTCTACCTGGCTGAAATAGATCGGAG
>JBCBHI010000086.1:0-10941 GCA_038525885.1 Bacteroidota bacterium | reverse complement strand
ATACAAAGCGCTACTGCTCAGAAAATTTAGAGTTCCGGTTCAACAGTTTGTACTGTATTTGGGTAGTGGTATTTCAAGGATGAAAACCTATTTGCCTGCAGGACAAGAAATCACAGGTTATGACTTGAAGAATCTAAGCGAAATGTCCCTTGATCAATCGATGAAGTCGATGATTCCAGAGGAAATAATTTTAGCTATTCTCAGTGATTACCCCAGTTCTGACGGAAAGCAAGTCATCCGAAGAATAATTAGAAGGCTACAGGATATAATGGAGGATGCAACGTTGCTACAGCGGTATGTACAACAGTTGATCATTCTGTCCCGTTTACGTAAATTAGATAAAGAGACAAAGGAAATAGCACAGGAAATGCCCATTACCTACGATATCAAAACAGACGCGTTTTACCAGGAAGGACAGGAAACTGTTATTCTCAATATGCTTCGTAAGGGTACCCTTTCAGCTAAGGAGATTTCAGATTTGACCGATGTTCCTTTAGCGAAGGTAGAAGCTCTTCAAAAGAAATTAGGTGAGTAGAAGACACCAAGGTCGCAGAGATGTAGCTTTTGTGGCCTTGTATAAAATTGAATGTATTTAATCTCGGTGTCTTCTCTGCGGAACCTCCGAGTACTCTGTGTTCAAACATTATTGCTAATGCTGCTAGCCCTTCAGTTTTTTCAGTTCTTCTAGTTCGTCGCGTAGGCGAGCCGCCTCGATGAAGTCCAGATCCTTCGCTGCCTTCTCCATCGCTTTCTGCGTCTTCTTGATCATCTTCTCCAGCTCATCCTTACCCATATACTGCACTACAGGATCAGCCGCTACGCTCAGCTCTTCTGGCTCCACGTAATAGTTTTTGGCCCCTTTCTTAGAGTCTGCCGCTTTCGTTTGACCCAGAATAGCTTCTTTGGATTTTCGCACGGTACGCGGAGTAATGCCATGCTCCTTGTTATATTCCTGTTGTATCCGTCGGCGGCGGTTGGTCTCGTCCATGGCCTCCCGCATAGAATCCGTGATCTTATCGGCATACATAATTACCCGGCCGTTCTCATTCCGGGCGGCGCGCCCTATCGTCTGCACCAGAGACCGCTGGTTACGCAGAAATCCTTCCTTATCTGCATCCAGGATGGCCACCAGAGAAACCTCCGGTAGGTCCAGCCCCTCTCTCAGAAGGTTTACCCCCACCAGTACATCAAATATCCCCAGCCGCAATTCGCGCAAAATCTCTACCCGGTCCAGAGTATCCACTTCGGAGTGTATGTAGCGGCATTTGATGTTAGCCCGCTCCATAAACTTAGTCAGCTCCTCAGCCATCCGCTTGGTGAGAGTGGTCACCAGCACGCGCTCGTCCTTCTTCACCCGCTCGTCTATTTCTTCCAGCAGGTCATCAATCTGGTTGCCAGAGGGCCGCACATCTATTTCAGGATCTAGCAGCCCCGTCGGCCGAATGATCTGCTCCACTACCACCCCCTCAGATTCGCGCAGCTCGTAGTCACCCGGTGTGGCCGAAACGTAGATCACTTGGTTTTGCATATCCTCAAACTCATTGAAGGTAAGCGGCCGGTTGTCTAGGGCCGAAGGCAATCGGAAGCCATAGTCTACCAGAGAGGTTTTTCTGCTGCGGTCGCCACCCCACATGGCCCGCACCTGCGGCGTAGTCACGTGGCTCTCGTCAATCATCATCAGGTAATCATCCGGGAAGTAATCCAACAAGCAGAAGGGCCGTTGGCCGGGATCGCGGCGGTCAAAGTACCGCGAGTAGTTCTCGATACCCGAACAATAGCCCAACTCTCGCATCATTTCCAGGTCGAATTCCGTACGTTCCTTAAGCCTTTTGGCTTCCAGAAAGCGCATTTCCTTCTCAAAAGCCCCCACTTGGGTCATCATGTCATCCTGGATCTCATGGATGGCCTGGTTGAGCGTTTCCTTACCCGTTACAAACAGGTTGGCAGGGTAGATGGTAATCAGCCGCTCTTCTGACAGCTTTTTGCCCGTTTCTGGGTCTATCCGCTGGATGGCCTCTATTTCGTCTCCCCAAAATATGATGCGGTACCCAAAGTCGCCGTAGGCCACAAAAATGTCTACCGTGTCGCCTTTCACCCGGAAAGTACCCCTGCGGAAATCCGCCTCGCTGCGGCTGTATAGGATATTCACCAGGCTAAACAGGAATTCCTGCCGGGAGATCACGTCTCCTTCCTGGAGCTTCACTACGTTTTTCCCAAACTCCTCGGGGTTGCCAATACCGTAAATGCACGATACCGAGGCCACCACCAGTACATCGCGGCGGCCTGTAAGCAAACTGGAAGTAGCTGCCAGCCGCAGCTTCTCAATCTCCTCGTTGATGGAGAGGTCCTTCTCTATATATAGGTTAGTTGTGGGAATAAATGCCTCCGGCTGGTAGTAGTCATAGTAGGAGATAAAGTACTCCACCGCATTCTCTGGGAAAAACTGTTTGAACTCACCGTAGAGCTGGGCCGCCAGCGTTTTGTTGTGGCAAAGCACCAAAGTAGGGCGGTTGAGCTGAGACACCACGTTGGCCATGGTAAAGGTCTTTCCTGAGCCCGTTACCCCCAACAGAACCTGTGCCGATTCTCCGTTTTCAATACCGTCTACTAACTGCTCTATAGCAACGGGCTGGTCACCCGTAGGTTCATATTCTGAAGTGAGCTTAAAATCCATGTATCTATGCGCCTTGCCTACGGTAGGTCTTTTTCAACTGATGGGTCAATTTACCGCTTCCCACGGTACTTATCGCAAATCAAAAGTTGCTTTCTAAGGTTCCATTTTTTGGTAGAATTCTCCTAGAGTTTGAGGACCCTGACAAATTGCTTCAAAAAGTGGCCGGTCCAAAGGATTGCCCTGCACGTATACCCCCGTTTCGTGGTAAGCGTGTTCATCCATCAGATACGGTAAGCCCTGTTGCCATATCCATTGGGGAATGTGCCGGAGCTTGTTGTCACTGAGGTCCGCCATTTGTAGCTCCGGTTGTACGGGCAAATCCTCCAGGCTTTTCAATTTATTGCCAGATAAGAACAGCCTTTTGAGCTGAGTCATGGCCTGCAAGGGGGGTAGTTCCAACAACAGGCATTGGTTCAGGTACAGGGAGGTCAATTGGGTCAAATCCTTCAGGAAGGAAAAATCGGGAATCAGAGTGTGCGATAGGTTCAGCTTCTGTAGCTGGGTGCAGGCCCCAAGAGCATCTCCGGACACCAGTGGATTATGACTGAAATCTAACCATGCGAGTTGCTGCATCACCTCCTGCTTAGGTAAGCCCCGAAACCGATTATCTCTCGCCCGCAGGGTAGTTAGTTGGGGAAACTCCGAGAACTCACCAGGATCAGAAAGATCATTGGAGGTAACCACCAGGGTGTGTAGTTCGGATAAAGCAGTGAGCGGTTCCAAACTGCTGAGACCGCAGTCCGGCAGGCTAAGCAACCGGAGATGATCCAGTTGGCTGATTTCTTCCAACTGCCTCTGGCCCAGAGGAAACCCTTGCAGGTGCAAAACGGATTTTTTCTCTAATCTATTTTGAGAAAGTTTTTCGGCGAAAGCGGTCAAATCCTTCATTAGAGCCATTGAGGGCATGTTTTTATATCCACCAAAAATATTTCAAATTATTTTTTGTCACGTAGCAAACTTTTTAGCCCTAACGTGCATCTATAGAATACAAATCCATACCAATAAACAGTAGGTAAAATTGGTTTTTTAATGGATTGGTGGTTTTGATGGTTCTGCTGTCCTCACAACGGGAAAAGGCTCTGGGCGTGGTACCCCAGGGAGACTTGTCGTCTGTGGGGTCAGCGCATTTGTATCAACTAAGCCACTCAAAAATAGTAAATTACACTCCTTTACCTTGGCGCAATCCTGCCCTGGGGTGTTTCCGGTTATCACATCCGTAGCCAGCGTACTACTTCATCAATTTTCGCAAAGGCGTGAATTTTGATATTGTACTTTTCAGGGTCAAAAGCAGACACCCCATATTTAGAAACTACAATTCTGTCGAAGCCTAATTTTTCCGCTTCGGCTATCCGGGCTTCTAGTCTGCTTACCGTTCTTAGTTCCCCTCCCAGGCCCACTTCAGCCGCAAAACACATGCGGTCCGCCAGTGCTTGCTCGTGCAGCGAAGAAACAATGGCCATGCAGACCGCCAAGTCCAGTGCAGGATCTTCCACTTTCAGTCCTCCGGCCACATTGATGAATACATCCTCCGTACCTAGCCGAAAACCACCGCGCTTTTCCAACACTGCGATCAGCATATTGAGTCGCTTGGCATCTAGCCCAGTGGTACTCCGCTGTGGAGTGCCATACGCTGCGGGGCTTACCAGGCTTTGCAGCTCAATCAGCAGCGGCCGGTTCCCTTCCATGGTGGCCCCAATGGCTATTCCGGCCAAAGGCTCGTCGCGTTGTGAAAGCAAGATTTCGGAGGGGTTACTTACCTCGCGCAGGCCATCCCCCCGCATCTCGTAGATCCCCAACTCACTGGTAGAACCAAAGCGGTTCTTGGTAGTACGCAGGATCCGGTACAGGCCATTTCGTTCCCCTTCAAATTGCAACACCGTATCTACCATGTGCTCCAATACCTTGGGTCCGGCAATAGAACCATCCTTGGTGATATGTCCGATTAGAAATACCGGGGTTCCGGTTTCTTTGGCAAAGCGCATCAGCTCCCCGGCGCACTCGCGCACCTGGCTGATGGACCCGGCCATACTTTCGATCCTGACCGTATGTAGCGTCTGGATGGAATCAATCACCAGCACATCTGGCTGCACTTCCTCCGCCTGCTGAAAAATGTTTTGGGTATTGGTTTCTGTGAGAATGAAGCAGTGCTCAGAACGTTGCTGCATGCGTTCCGATCGCATCTTTATCTGCGTATCACTTTCCTCACCTGATACATACAGGATTTTCACCTGGGGCAGTCCCAAGGCCACCTGTAGCATCAATGTAGACTTACCAATGCCCGGCTCGCCTCCTAATAGTACCAAGGAGCCCGGGACAATTCCGCCACCCAGGACCCGATTGAGCTCACCATCCTGGCTGTCCAGCCGGGGGGCATCCGCGTGCTGAATTTCCGATAGCTTTTGCGGTTTAGATACCCTGGGTTTGGGAGTGGCTGCCGAGCGCCAACTGCGCGGGGACTCCTCTCGGGTAACTACTTCTTCTACGTAAGTATTCCATTCGCCACAACTGGGGCATTTCCCTACCCATTTTGCGGATTGGGCACCACAGTTCTGGCAGAAAAAAGCGGATTTAGTTTTTGCCAAAGGATTGAAGGACTGGTACTAGAATGGACAGAGTAGGATACAAATTAGTCTTCCCCCAGCCACGACTGGGCAGTGGTCACATCCTGAAAAAAGTCAATCAGGACGTCAGGGTTGGCTTGGCGCATATGCGATTCGAAATCACTGCGGGCCACTTTTGCTTCAGAAGCATCATGGCGAGTAATTACCGCGACTTTCCCGTTCACGCCAATGAGGCTATAGTGTCGGGGAAGCCAATCGCTGGCTGCCAAGACTATTTTGTCTGGTTTGGTACTCATCTCTAACAAGATACATGTTTATTCATATTCACCTTACCGACTGGAATAAACATGTTTAGCTTTGTTCATGTGGGATACGAACAATTTTGCCTTAAAATGCTACAAAATTTTCGAAAACCCATGTTCCCCTTTGAATTTTTGAATCCGTCATAAGTTTCCTGACCACAAAGGGTGCAAGCACTTACTCGAGGAGGGAAATGATGTTTTCTTTCGTGAGGTTTTTAACAAAACTTTCTTCGGTAGTTATCAGGTCAGCGGCCAGCTGTCTTTTCTTTGCTTGCAAGGCCAAAATCTTCTCCTCTACCGTCTCCTTAGTGATGAATTTGTAGGTGAAGACCTTATTTTTTTGCCCTATCCGGTGGGCACGGTCTACCGCTTGGGCTTCAATGGCGGGGTTCCACCAGGGGTCTAATAAAAAGACATAATCCGCCTGGGTCAGGTTAAGTCCTAGCCCCCCGGCTTTCAGTGAAATGAGGAAAATACGCAGGGAGGGATCTTCCTGGAAACGTTCTACCTCCCGCTGCCGGTTTTTGGTGCTTCCGTCTAGGTAAGCATAGGAGTGCCCAGCCTCGTCCAACCGCTTGCTTAGCAACTTCAGGTGCTTTACAAAAGAGCTGAAAATCAGGATTTTATGGTCATCCCGAATGGCATTGTGAAGCATGTGGTACACATCATCCATTTTGCCAGAGGTACCCTCATATTTCTCATCCACCATGCTAGGGTGGTTAGCAATCTGCCGTAGTTTCGTTAGGCCCTGTAGTAGTAAAAACTGGGAATCCTTCAGGGTGCCTTTTTCTATTCTTTCAATGATTTCCTCCCGGTACTGTTGTTTCGTTTCTTCATACACCTCGGCCTGTTCTTTAGACATCTCGCTGTATTGCACGTTCTCCACCTTTTCGGGTAGCTCGGTAGCTACCTGTGACTTGTGGCGCCGCAGTATGAAGGGCTTTATGATCGTGTAAAGCTTCTCGGTTTTCTTTTCGTTCTTCTTTTTCTCTATAGGATTGAGAAACTCATTTCGGAAGAAACTTTGGTTGCCCAGCAATCCCGGGTTGATGAAATTCATCTGAGACCAGAGGTCCATTGTGCTATTTTCTAGCGGCGTACCCGTGAGAATAAGCCGCTGTCGGGAGCTCAATTTGCGTACGGCCTTGGCAATGTTCGAAGTCGGGTTTTTGATCGCCTGAGATTCATCCAGAATGATATAGTTGAAGTAGTACTCCTTCAATATTTCTGCATCCAATCGCACAATTCCGTAGCTGGTCAGTACCAGGTCATAGCCCTGAAACTGTTCAATGTTTTTGAGACGGGAGGTGCCCGTATAAGTAAACACTTTCAGGTTGGGGGTGAACCGGTTTGCCTCTCGTTCCCAGTTATAAATGAGCGAAGTGGGCATAACCAGTAGGCTGGCATTTTCGCAGCCCGCCTCCTTTTGCGATTGCAGCAAGGCCAGAGTTTGAACGGTCTTCCCCAGACCCATATCATCCGCCAAACAGCCGCCAAAATTATACTTATTCAGAAAAGCCATCCAATTGAAGCCGGCTTTCTGGTAAGGGCGAAGTTCTCCTTTGAAGTCCTCCGGTACTGGTGCCTCTTCTATTCGGTCAAACTCGCGCAGGCGTTCCAGTTTACGGCTCATGGACACCCGGGCCAGGTTGCCCGTTTCCAGGTCCTTCACCAAGGCCAGGTGGTGCTTCTTTAGCGCAAAATCACTGTCGGTGCTCTGCCCTTCCTCCATGAAGGCGAAAAGCTCACCATACTCGGAGAACCAAGTTTCTGGAATCACGGCTACTTCCCCGGAGGGCAAGTTGAACTCCGCCTTCCCCTTCATCATGAGCTTGCGCAGCTCTTTGAAAGGAATCTCGAAGTCTCCAAACTTGACCACGGCGTAGATATCAAACCAGTCAATGTTCTCCCGAACCTCTATATCAATACTGGATTTACCCAGAAAATAGCGCTTTTCGCTGGTGCCTGTCTGTTCGAAGAGTACACCACGGGCCTCTAGAATGGTGCGGTGTAGGTTGAGTAGCCCAAAGGCGTGAGTTTTGCTCGCAGTGAAGCGGCCGTTACGAAAGTTCCAGCCCAATTCGCGCAACTCTTCCAGGAATGCGTGCTCCTCCTCCAGGTTTCGCCTTACCCGATGGAAGGTGTAGTTGTCCCCGTCTCGCTCCATCGATACACTTACCGACTTGCTGTTGTCTGCCCGGAAGGAATACGGACCGTATTTAAAGGAGATGTCGAAGACAATTTTTCCTGCCGCTACCTCGGTTTGCTCGGCGGTAGCTACATCGCCTCCGCCATCGAATAGCGACAAGGTAGCCTGGCTGGCTTCGGCTAGTTCGCTAAACTTCAGCACTGGCTGAATGGGGAAAGTTTCCGTGACGATGTCAAACCCCTTGGCATACACATCGAAAGAGGCAACCAGTTGGGATACAAACTTTTTGTAATAGGTCTCCTCTACCTTTTTCGGAATCACGATGAACTTTTTATTCAAAAAGGGCTTCAGCTTATTGCCATCCACCTCTTTCTCAAAGCTCAGCAGCTTGTCATTCACCACCATCCAGGCAGGTTGCTTACATATAATGTATGCCCCCTTGTACTGAAACTCCACTTTCTCCCCCTGGTGTTTGATGGTAGGGAAGTAGTGAGTGTTTTCTTCATTGCGCCGGAAGTGGAAAAGTACCGTGGCCTTCTCCTTACATATTTCAATCTTTTTCCAGGCTGGTTCCCCATCATGGCCCATCTCATAGAGGTTCTTTCCGTGAATGAGCTCCAGCACCTTGGTACGTCTGCGTTCCAGATAGGCTTCTATCTGCTGTTGCAGCACCTCGTTCCCTTTGTCCTTGTTGTAGGTTTTCAGGAAGAACTCATCAGGCTTCACTTTCTTCTTCACAAAGTGCTTGATCACCGACTCCTGTTGCATGGTATCCATGATCTTAATCAGCTCAAAATCACGTTCGTCCATTACAGACGAAAATTCGTCGGCGTTTTTAGACGAAATATTCTGATGCCGGAAAGAAAGGCGCCCTTTTTCATCCAGCTGAACCACGAAGGACTCAATGAGATATCCTAAGTACTCGTGTTGGTACAAAGAATAGATCAGTTGGAACGGTTCTAACGGGGAAACTTTCATATTTGGATGAAATGAGAACCGAAAACTAACACATTTTGCACAAATCTGGATGAAGGATAGGTTAAGAATCTTCTTTTAATTGGAACACCAAAAACAATCCGAAAACCATGGTATATACCAATTTCAGGCTGTGTTGGTACCAAAACTATCTTCAGGAATAGATTCCAACGGTCGCCAAATTCTTGCAAAGGTTTGCAATTGGGGATGTCCGGCAAAAGAGACAGGTATATTGGTATTTTACGAGGTTGTCCCTCAGTGCGTATAGGTGATGACCAGCTTGCGTTGGCCGCCATAGTCACGGTGCTCGCACAAATAGATTCCTTGCCAGGTTCCTAGTAGTAGTTGCCCTTGACTTACCGGTACCGTGACGCTACTCCCCAGGGTTGAAGCTTTGATGTGCGCAGGCATATCATCCGGGCCTTCCAGTGTATGCCGGTAGTAAGGCGCATTTTCCGGCACGGCCACGTTAAAATGACTTTCAAAGTCGTCTCTCACCGTAGGGTCAGCATTCTCATTGATGGTGAGGCTGGCAGAGGTGTGTTGGATAAATACGTGCAAAAGGCCAGGGTCATCCATGGTCCAGCCTTGTATGGCGCGCCGTACGTGGGAGGTGATCAGGTGAAAACCCCTGGGAAAAGCCGGTAAGGTAAGCTGGGTTTGCTGGGCCATGATTAGTTGCGTTCGTAGGCACCTAAGTCCGGCACTACCAGCCTGGGGTTACCCAGCAGGTCATCTTCGATAGAAAGGGGCAGCCCCCGGTCTACGGCAGGCGACAGGGAGTCCAAGCGCAAGTCGTAGAGGAAATCGTCTACGAAGGCAGGATCGACGTTGAAAAGCAGCCGCTCACCTGGGAAACTCTCTTCCAGGGACTTAATGATGGAGGAATGCCCCACCACCTGAAAAGGAGCTCCGCCGCCATTGTCTAGGAGTACCTCTTCCTCTTCAGAACCCCAAATGATGCTGTTTCTGAGCGAAACCGACAGTGGCTCTACCAGCAACTGATTGTCTCCCAGCACTACGTTGTCCGCAAAAAGGACGGCAGGTACTTCCCGCTGTACGTTGTTGAAATTCGCGATGGTGACGTGATCATACCCATAATTGCCTCCGGCCAAATTGGCCACCGCAAACTGAAAACAGTTGTTGATCTGGGTATTGTACACGTATACGTCGGTGGTGAAAGCAATTAGCCCGTTAGAGGACATACTTTCTATGATGGAATGCCCCACAATCAGCTCGGGCAGCGTGTCTGCATCTGGGATACCCAGGTACAACCCATTGACTGCATTGCGGATGTGAGCATGCTCAATCACATTGTTCCGGCTAGAGGTACCAAACAGGAATCCACCCCACTGGCCCGGCACGTCATCGAACTCCGGTTCCAATCGCGAATGCTGGAATACCACCTTATTATCCGGTTCTCCTTCTACCTGTATGGACCCGCCTATCAGCATAGTGACACCCGCATCAAAGTATACCTGAGTACCAGCCCTCACGGTCAGAGTACAGCCAGAGTCTACCAGCACGTCATCGTACACTACGTAGGGTCGGTTGGCCCGCCATACGGTATTGCAGCTTAGCACTTCATTGCCAACAAAATTGGCATCCTGCCCCCAGGCCAGAAGTTTCACATGGGCTTGCTGCCCGTTCCATTCCAGCACCAGGCTATCGCGTACTATGAAGGGTAAGCTTTGGTCTTGCGGATCAATGGTAACCTCTACCAACACCAGCAGGCTGTCTCCCCCGCGGATAAATTCATTCTCAAGACTGCTCCGTTCTTCGCCATTGATGACCACCCGGTAGGGAGAGTCCTCACCCAGGCCCAGCCCAATTCGGTCCAGCACTATAGCATTCTCGTTGAAGTTCAGAATCTTGAGGCGCCTGGTAGTGCTGCCCACACTTGAGAATATGGTGTCAAAAATGACCGTGTCTCTAGATACCAAGAGTCCTAAAGTGGTATCCTCGGATATGATCTCGCTTTCCGGCATACAACTAACATACACGGCGCTGAGAGAGATAATCAGGAAGGTAGCTGACCAGAAGGAGCGGAGCTGTTTCATGGCTTGTTTTCTTCCATTTTGGAGGCATTCTCGGCAATCCTCAAGGCCTCCACTATTTCATCCAGGCTGCCGTCCATTACTGCCGGCAGGTTATGTACTGATAGGCCCACCCGGTGATCCGTCACCCGGCCTTGGGGGTAGTTGTAGGTGCGGATCTTGTCCGAACGGTCACCGCTGCCCACCATATTACGGCGCTGCGCGCCTACCTCGGCATCTTGCT
>JBCBHI010000085.1:0-11125 GCA_038525885.1 Bacteroidota bacterium | reverse complement strand
AATACCCAGGGTAGGTCCAAAGTATACAGCACATCAAGTGCCTGGTATTTCAATGGCGAAGAATGCGGTGGCGGGCTACCTTTTGCTAGTTGTACATGAGGTCAAAATAATTGCGCTTTAACCGGATTGCGGAGTCGCCATGGTGAGGGTCTATATTTGGGTAGGGTGATCCCCAGGATGTAAGGAGATGTGCATCTGCGACGCCACGAGCGTCGCTGACGCGATTCTCAATAATCCTCGTTCGGAAACGAGAACAATAAACTAATCTCAGATTTGCTTATCTAAAAGGGCTATACAAAGGCGGATAGATCCAATAGGTCTATGGAAATCAAAGAAGTCAGATGTTGAAAATCTTTATCTGCTGTTACCAAAGTAGCGCCAAGCGCAGATGCAGTTGCAGCAATCCACAAATCATTTTTACCCATATTTCGGGCACTAGTTTCTGAAGGCAAAGGGAACTCTTCAAGTCTACCTTGACTGTAAGCATCCAACCAAGCATATTGATCGAGTATTTCTACACGATTTATAGGGATTATTAAAAATTGAGAAAGAGCCTGACTGAGTTGAAGTTGTCTTTTAGTCCCCCAGTGATTTTTCTTGGCAATGGCTAATAGCTCACCAACAGTCACTGTAGAAATTGAGAAAGTGGTATTAGGAGAGGTAACTGGATATTTTGACCGGATATGATTCCCAAATTCAGGGGATCTCAAAGAGGCCAACACGATATTGCTGTCAAATGTATAGATCAAATTAATCTTCCAGTTGATTGATTAGTGCTTCCAAGGGTTGTGGCAAGTCGGCTAGGGTTCCAAAGGTCCGGTCTAGACCACCAGGATTGTAGTCTTGTTCATTTTTGAGTTTTTCCACAGAAAGCTTTGTTGTATGAGGCTCATGCCACTGCTTAACAGCTACATCCATAGAATCTGAAATCGTCCAGGATTCCATTATCCCCTCCAACACTTGCAATTTCTGGAGATCTTGCAAAGCGTGTAATTGATCAATCAGTCGGGATTTTATAGTCTCCGTTTCTACACTCATTTTATTTGCTTTTGTCTAAATATAACCTTGGTTCTAATAATAACGGCTAATAGGCACTAAAAAGTTGCTCTTGTTGGGCCTTCATCCATGGGTGCCATCTGCATAAATGTAAATGCAATGAGGTCGCAATTTTATTACTTTTGCAACACTGTTGCAGAAAGAAAGATTGCGGATCTATGGACCTACTCAAGAAGAAAATCAAAAAGCTACCCGTTACCGTATTGAGCGGTTTTCTGGGTGCAGGAAAAACCACCCTACTAAACCACGTACTCAATAACCGTGAAGGCCTCAAAGTAGCCGTGATTGTGAATGACATGAGCGAGGTCAACATTGATGAAAAGCTCATTGCTGACGGCGCCAAGCTATCCCGTACGGACGAGAAGTTGGTAGAGATGAGCAACGGCTGCATCTGCTGCACCTTGCGCGAAGACCTGATGATAGAGGTAGAAAAACTGGCGAAGATGCGCAAGTTCGACTACCTGCTTATTGAGTCCACGGGTATTTCAGAGCCCATTCCGGTGGCACAAACCTTCTCTTTCGCCACGGGCGATGAACTATATGACCTCACTGAGGTAAGCCAGCTCGATACCATGGTGACCGTGGTAGATGCGCTCAACTTCTTCGAGGATTTCGGCAGTGCGGATACCATCGTAGACCGGGAGATGACGGACGACGATGAGGACCAGCGCTCCATTGTCAATCTACTCACGGATCAGGTAGAGTTTGCCAACGTGATCATCCTGAACAAAACCGATCTGGTGACCGAAGAAGACCTGGGGGTGCTGGAAGGCATCTTGCTCAAGCTGAACCCTACGGCCAAAATCATCCGCACCACCTACGGCAAAATCAACCCAAGGGACATCCTAAACACAGGCATGTTCGACTACGAAATAGCCGAGCAATCGGCAGGCTGGCAAAAGGAATTGGAGCTGGCCCAAAAGGGCATTGCCCACAGCCCCGAAACGGAGGAATACGGTATTGGCTCCTTTGTCTATCAGAATCCCCGGCCCATGCACCCGGAGCGCTTTCTGCGGTACGTCAGTGCCGACTTCCCTGCCACGGTTATCCGCAGCAAAGGCATCTTTTGGTTGGGCTCTCGCCCAGACCGGGCCGTACTATGGAGCCAAGCGGGCGGTTCGCTTAAGGTAGAAAACTACGGCCGCTGGTGGGCCAGTGTGCCTATGCAACAACGCGCCATGAGCGAATCCTACATCGAAAACCAAGAGGTGATACAGGAGCGCTGGGATCCCGAGTGGGGCGACCGCATGAACGAGCTAGTATTTATTGGCCAGGACATGGACCGGGAAAAGATCATGGCGGATCTGGATGCCTGCCTGCTAACCGATGAAGAGATATTGGCCAATGATCCGGAGCATCCGATGACGGATAACTGGCCGCTATGAAACGGATGACCACACT
Source organism: Bacteroidota bacterium (assembly GCA_038525885.1). GTDB lineage: Bacteria > Bacteroidota > Bacteroidia > Cytophagales > Cyclobacteriaceae > DMST01. The sequence continues at coordinate 8,668 of JBCBHI010000085.1, read as the reverse complement.
GGGGTTGTTACGCATGCGACCACTCCCGCCCCAGCAGGTACTGAGCAACCGCTGGGAAGACCGGGAGGCCATTCTGCAGCCCCAGGTAAACCTCTACTGCTGGCAGCGGCCCATGAACCCTGCCGTGCAGGGCTATCTGGACCACCTGATGCAGCAAGACCTATCGCCCATCTGCTGTCTGCAGGTAAATCAGAAGTACATAGCTTCCCAGCTTGCGGAAGCAAGAACGCAATGGAAGGACCATGATAGCGGTGAAGGGGATGCCTTTTGGCAAGACTTGCAGCAAATCACGAGGGACTTTCTCTCCTTCTCCAAAGACGGTGCTGGCATTATTCACCTCAAGGTGATTCGGGATGATGCCTGCCGGAAATTCCATACCGACGGATACAGGCTTCGATTGTTTACTACCTACTATGGCCGGGGTACAGAGTGGCTCCCCGAGCAGGCCACCAACCGGGCCGCCCTAGGCAAGAACAACGAAAGAATTGTAAAAGACCCCACGCAGATACAGCGGATGGAAGCCTTTCAGGTAGGCATCCTTAAAGGGGAGGTACCCAACACTTCGCACACAGTGCGAGGCATAGTCCACCGCTCTCCTCCCATTGCCAAATCGGGGGAGCAGCGGCTCATCTTCCGGGTGGATTTATAACCCACCATTTCGGTGGCCATTTTCCACCTACGGACAAGCGCGATGCTTGCCCTTATCCATGGCTTTCACGCATCTGGCGGGACATCCACGGCGCAACAACAACTCAAAATAAAACGCATGAAAATCAGGCCAATCATTTTCATCGCAACTCTGGCAGTAGGCTATACTGCCAATGCCCAAGAAGAGGAAAATTTCCCTCCTCCGGAAAACCCACCCGTAGTAGAAGCCTACCGGGTATCTGGCACGCTGGCCGTAGACGGCAAGCTAGACGAGGCCGACTGGTTACAGGGCGAATCGATCAGCGATTTCTTCCGGCGCGAGCCGCGCCAAGGCGGCCCAATTCGCTACCCAACCCGGGTAAAGTTCCTCTATGACGACAAGAATCTCTACGTAGGCATCTGGTGCGAAGACTCAGTAGGCCTCCGGGGTTTGCGGGCGCAGGACCTAAGGCGGGACTTCAGCTGGGGTGAAAACGATATTGTGGGTGTAGCTCTGGACCCACAAAACCTGAAACAATACGCACAGGCTTTCCAAACCACCCCCTATGGCAACCAGCGAGACTTCCAGAATTTCAGCGGTAACGTATATGATGCTGGTTGGAACACCCTATGGCGGGTGCGGACTCAGCGTGACACGGCTGGGTACACGGCCGAATTTGCCATTCCCTTCAATACTTTGCGCTACGACCTACCCGAGGACGGCCAAACCGTGGAGTGGGGCGTAACCCTGGTACGGTACGCCCGTCGCGACATTGAGGTATCCACTTTTCCCGCCATACCACAATCTTTCTCTCCATACCGCATGACCTACGCAGCCAAGCTCAGGGGCATAGAGGTCCCACCGCCTTCGGCCAATTTGCGGATCGAGCCTTATACTTTGTATCAGTTTGATCAGGTAACGCAGGGAAATTCCACCGAAGGTATGGGCAATTTTAAGCTGGGCGGGGATGTAAAGTGGGCTATCAATCCGCGCAGTGTACTAGACCTTACGCTCAACACAGACTTTGCCCAGGCCGATGTAGACCGTGCGGTCAATAACCTGGAACGCTTCAATATATTCTTTCCCGAGCGGAGGCAATTCTTCCTGGAAAATTCCGGCATTTGGGCTGGAGGCCAGCAAACTTCTATCCGTCCTTTCTTCAGCCGCCGAATTGGCTTGCAAGGGGAGTTCAACGCCGCACCAGCCCCTATTGATGTGGGCACCCGGTTTACACAGCGCACTGACAAGCAAGCGATAGCCGGCCTGTACGTACACCAGCGCGAAACAGCAGTCTCTGCGGCGGCCAACTTTGGCGTAGCCCGCTACCTACGCAACTATGGCCGGGAGAACAACGCGGGTGTCATGGTAACACACCGCTATGACGAGGCCTCGGAGGCCCTGGGCCGTGCAGGCAACCACAACCTCACCTTGACCGTGGATGGGCAGGTTCGCCCCTCTAGTCAGTGGGACATCCAATACCTGGCTACTACTTCCTGGGACCAACAAACCGGGGACATAGGGCTGGCCGGCCGCTTCTTTGCCGGGCACCGGTCCAATCAGGCCTACTTTGGTTGGTCTACCGAGTACACTGACGACCAGTATAATCCGGGTATCGGCTTTGTACGGCAGCGCAATTTGATCTCCCACAATCCTGGCGGATACTACATCTGGAGGCCCAAAACAGAACTGATCCGCCGTTGGGATCCGGGGGTGTTTGCTACCTACAACCACGACGCAGCAGATCCTTCTCGTTTTCAGCAGGCCAACCTGTATATCTTCCCTTTTTATACCTGGTTCAAAGACAACAGCTTCCTGGAAATCTCGCTGTTCCCCACTTGGCAAAACATCAACTTCGATTTTGCACCCTTGGGCATCTCCATTGCCCAAGGCCAGTACTTCTACACCCGGTATTTCATTCGGTACAATACAGATCAATCCAAAAAGTGGTCCTTAGGGGGTGACTATAACTTTGGCCGCTTCTACAACGGTACCCGGAATGCTCTTTCTGTATTTGGCCGATTGGCCCCCATACCGCATGCAGCCCTTACGGTGAACTACGAGTACAACAACCTACAAGGGCTGGGCGTAGCTTCAGAGAACCTTGAAACCCATTTGATCACCGTAGGTTCACGGTTTGCAGTCAACCCTCGAATCCAGCTTTCCGCCTTCTATCAGTACAATAGTTTCGATGGGCAAGGCCGTTGGAACGTGCGGGGTAGTTGGGAGTATCTGCCACTTTCTTTCGTCTATTTGGTCTATAACAATACCCAAATCAATCCCCTGGATGATCCCTTTGCTGAGCAGCAATTCATCGGCAAGGTTACCTTCTTACGGCAGTTTTAGTGGCTACAAAAACGGGAAATTGATAGGCTATAATGGAGTGCCAAGCCAAGGTGTAAAAAGGGCTTGTCTAGAAAAAATAAGGTAGGCCTTCCAATTTTTTAGCCACGGACGGGGTCCTTGTGCTACAGATTTATTCAATTTTCAACCTTTAGCTTAGTATGATTACTAATACATTCTCCCATCGCCTGGGCCTATTGGCCTGTTTAGTTTTGTTTACCGGGTTTGCCAGCTATGCCCAATCTTCTAGCCAGGAGTACCTACTCAAGCTCCATCGGCCGGAAGAAGATCTTACTCTTACGTTCGCCAAAGGCAGCCGCATTTACTACACCCTGACAGAAAGCCCCGAAGACTGGCAGCGAGGCGTTTTGGTGGACATCAATCCGCAAGGTATTGTAGTGGCCAAACATAAATGGAAAAGCCCGCAGGTTACCTTACCCCTTCACCGGATTAAAACTGTGGAAAAGCGGCGTGTCATAAGCGATGTAGCAAAGGGATTCGAAATTTTCCTAGGCACCGCTGGAGTCGCCGGGACGGTGCTAGGGCTAACCCGGTATACCCGAACGGAGGAGCCAGAATACCTAAGTTTTGCTTTATTGTCCGTAGGAGGGGCACTGTATTATACGGGCGAACTCCTGCTTCCAGCTCAGCACCACGATCCTTACTATTGGGAGGTTTCGGTGGTGAGCCCAAGCTCCAACTAGGAGTTGAGAGGTGATAGCGTTGCGATTACATCTCGATTATTGAAAAGAAATGAGGTTGTATCAAAAGCCTTGGTAAGTTTTGGGGCGCCATACTTTCTTTGAGCTAATTGTATGAGCAGGTGTTGACCATCGGTCTGACGGGTTTCTGCGTTATGAAGATACCCGTCCGACCGGTTTCCCTCGCGATGCTGTGGCCAAAAACAAAAGACCATAGGGTGTGTTTTTCTCAGGTGTCACTTTTAATACGACCCCGAAAGAGCTTCACCTCATCGGAACGCCCTATGCCACCCGCTAGAGTCATTTTCCTTCCCGCTGGGCCCAATTGGGAATGTCATTTTTCTAGAGCAATTTGGGGTGGCATGTCTGCCTCTCTAAGCCGGGCAGATCCACTTCTATGGTTCTGAAAGAATACCTCTCACAAATACATCCGGTGGCAGCGCCCATTCTGGAGGAGTACGTCTCCCATTGGACGCAATATAGCCTGCCTAAGAAAACCATCATGACGGCCCCAGGCGAGGTAGAGCGGTACATGTATTTTGTGACCGAAGGGGTACAGAAGTCATACCATTTGCATGAGGAAAAGCAGCACGTGATCGCCTTCACTTACCCGCCCTCTTTCAGTGGTATTCCCGAATCTTTCCTCACCCAGACTCCCTCTCGGTATTATCTGGAAACCATCACCGAGAGTGCGTTCTTGCGCTTGTCTTTTGAAAAACACCAGGCCCTTATGCAAGAGCATCGCGAAATAGAAACGCTGTTTCGGAAAGCAGCCGAGTTCTTTCTGGTGGGCATGGTGCAGCGACACTATGAGCTGATGGCTTACGATATCAAAACCCGGTTCAAGGCCTTTGCCAAACGGAGCCCCCACTTATTTCAGCTAGTACCCCATAAGGACTTGGCTTCTTACTTACGGATTGACTCTACCAACTTTAGTAAGCTGCTCAATAGCATCCGGCTCTGAAATCTTGGTCTACACCAAGAACCAGGTGGTTAGAGGGGAAGACCTTTGTTTCAAAAGAAAATGAAACAAGCAATCCTGTTCTTACCCCTGATACTTATGAGCCAGACAGCCCTTACCCAAGCTTGGGTAGATACCCAACAGTACCCTTTCGAACATCGATATCTGCCCCTGGAGAGCGGACGCATGCACTACGTGGACGAGGGCCAGGGGGAAGTACTCCTGTTCGTACATGGTACGCCTACCTGGTCTTTCTTGTACCGCCACTTCATTCGCGAGTTATCTCAGGAGTACCGTTGCATCGCAATTGATCATTTGGGCTTTGGCCTATCCGACGATCCACAGGGGATTTCGGCTACCCCCGAATGGCACGCCAACAACCTAAGTGCCTTCATAGAGGCCTTGGATCTGCAAAACGTCACGCTGGTAGTGCATGACTTCGGGGGCCCTATCGGTTTGGGGGCAGGTATTGAGCAAGCAGATCGCATCCAGCAGGTAGTCCTCTTCAACTCCTGGCTTTGGGCTACCGCGGAGGAACGCAGCGTTCAGAAAATCGACCAGACGGTCAATAGTTGGCTAGGCAGGTTCTTGTACCTCCGTCTGAATATTTCTCCCAGGGTTCTGCTGAAGAAAGCCTTTACGGATAAGCGCCATTTGCCAAAGGCTGTGCACCAACAATACGTCTACCCCTTCCCTACCCGGGATTCCCGGCAGCCACTACTGGACCTGGGCAAGGCCCTGGCGGGGTCCTCTGCTTGGTATCAGCAGCAGTGGGAACAGCTAGGCCCCTTGGCCGCGAAAGACTGGCTCGTATTATGGGGAACGGAGGATCCGTTCATTACCGAAGACTACCTGCACGTGTGGGAATCGCGGCTACCCCAAGCGAAGGTCATCCGTTTTGCTTGTGGGCACTTTGTACAGGAAGAAAGAGCTACGGAGTCCTTGGAGGCCCTACGCAGGTTTTTGAAAAAGTGAGGGTAAAATCAAAGGGTAGTCATCTTAGTTTTTCTACTATACAGCAGGAGGTTTATCTGCGAGATTGAAGATTAAATCTATGAGCGCCGCAGGGCGCTTTTTCTAAAATTCAAACTCAGCCTACGAACCGGATAGCCTTGGTTTTCGGCTGCGACTCTACGGCAAGTCTATCATTTCACCCAACCCCTTTTGTATTACAAACTCTTCAACCTTAAATCAAAAATTTACTTATATTTTATTATAATAACGCAAAAACACAATGGTTGCTATACTGTTGCAAAAACTTACCAATAAAATGTGCAACACTATTGCATCTTTGCCGCTCACTGCTTTACTTCACTTATATAACCGTTATAAACAAGCAAAAAACAGACAAATCGCTATTTCGTCCCATCATCAAATGGAATCCTTGCTAAAGGGTTCTAGTAAAACCTAGCCACGAAAATTCCCCACCGGTTCTTTTGATTATTGCAGTTTACCTATGCGTGTTTTTACCATGGGCTGATCTTGTATTGGCTTATTTTTACACACCCTACAGCGCAAACAAACGGCAAACATCAAAGGGCCAGTCCCCGAGTTTCGCTTCAGGTTTTTTTGAACAGGGTACTGCCGCGTGCAGTCACTTTTTGGAGAAATATACTACTTGAATAATTGTATAAATTTTCATTCATTTTTTGAATTATCAATTCATTTATAAACCTAAAAACAACTGTAACATGAAACTGAGAGTATTACCCCTCTTAGTGGCACTATTGTGTGTCGCGGGCACTACTATGGCCCAAAAAGGCTACCAACTCCGAAGTAATGTGGAGTACCAAAATGGCGTGGTACGCATCAAATTCCAGGAGCACCAGGCGGCCCAGCTCGATGCCTTGATGAAGGGCGAGCGGATCATGCAAGCCCGGGGTACCGTATTGGAAACGGGCTTTGCTGCGGTGGATGCCGTGAACGCTTCCGTAGGAGCAGTAGAGATGAAGCGGGTATTCCGTCCTGCTGGTAAATTTGAGGCGCGTCACCGCCAGTGGGGCCTGCACCTGTGGTACGAAGTAACGTACTCGTCTGAGCGGGAACTGCAAGAGGTACTGAACGCCTATTCGGATGTAGCGGACCTAGCGGTAGTAGAGCCCAAGGAGGCTTACCGCCTGGTAGACGGGTACAACCCTGCCGCTGAGCGCACCGCTGCGGTAGAAAACTACAATGCACTCACCATCCCTGGTGGTACGCCTAATGACCCTAGCTATGGTCAGCAGTGGGGCTACCCTGCCATCAATGCAGCACAGGCCTGGGAGTTGGAAACGGGCCACACCAGTGTAGTAGTGGCTATTGAAGACCAAGGGGTAGACTACACGCACCCTGACCTGGACGGCAACATGTGGACTAACACAGGCGAAACTCCAGGAAACGGCATCGACGATGACGGCAATGGCTACGTAGATGACTACTATGGCTACAACTTTGGTAATGACAACGGCAACATTGCTATTGACTACCACGGTACGCACGTGGGCGGTACAGTTGCTGCTGAAACCAACAACGGTGTGGGTGTAGCCGGTACGGCCGGTGGTTCTGGCTCCAATGATGGAGTTCGGTTGATGTCCCTCTCGGTATTTGGCAGCGGAGCCCAAGGCGGGTTTGACGAAGCCTTTATTTACGCAGCGGATATGGGTGCGGCTATCTCCCAGAACTCTTGGGGTGGTGGTGCACAGAGCAATGCTTTGGAGAATGCGATTGACTACTTCCGTGCCAACGGTGGCGGCGGTGTAATGGACGGTGGTTTGGTAGTATTTGCCGCCGGTAACAGCAACAGCAGCAGCACTAGCGTGGGCTATCCTGCTTCTTACGCTCCTTGTTTGGCGGTAGCCTCTATCGCTTCCAACCTGGTTCGGTCGGGCTTCTCCAACTACGGTACCTGGGTAGACATTTCTGCTCCTGGTAGCGCTATCTACTCTACCTACCCTGTAAGCCAGGGCTCATACAACAGCATCTCGGGTACTTCTATGGCCTGCCCTCACGTATCTGGGGTAGCGGCTTTGGTGCTGTCCAACAAAGTAAGAAACGGTGAAACCATTACCGATGAGCAACTGTGGGATTTGCTGGTAGACAACGCTGACCCCAGCCTATACAACACCAATGGTAGCTTTAGCGGTCAGTTGGGATCGGGTATGCTAGACGCTTATGCTTCATTGACAGGTACGCCTCCTCCTCCTCCTGTATGCTACGGTGGTGGCAGCGTGATCAGCAGCTTCCCTTATGCAGAGAGCTTCGAAAGCGGAACGGGCGCTTGGCAACAAACTACCTGTGACGACATTGACTGGACGCGTGATGCCAGCGGTACTCCTTCCAATAATACCGGACCTAGCAGCGGTTCTGCCGGTTCATGGTACATGTACGTAGAGGCTTCTAGCCCCAACTACCCTGACAAGAAGTCGAACCTGTACGCTAATGTGGACCTGAGCGGTGCTACGGCGGCTACTTTTGGTTTTGACTACCACAGCTACGGTACAGCTGCAGATGTAGCTTTGGCCTTGCAGGTGTCTACTGACGGTGGCACTAGCTTCACTACTGTATGGAGCGCCACGGGCAACCAAGGCAACCAGTGGAACTCAGAAAGTGTAAACCTGGGTGCTTACGCTGGCAGCAGCATTGTGGTACAGTTTGCCGCCGAGACCGGCAGCACCTGGCAAGGTGACGTGGCTATCGACAACCTGTCTCTGTCTACTACGGGCAGTGGCGGCGGTGGCAGCGATTGTACAGGCAGCGCTCCTACTAGCTACTGTGCGGCCGATGGTGGTAGCACGCAGTACGAGTGGATTGACTTGATCGCTATCTCAGGTACTAGCATCAACAACAGCACAGGTTCTCACCTGCGTCAGCAAAGTCGCCGTCACGGTTCCAGTCTGCGTAGAACAACCAGTTCTCGTCGTAAGTAGTACCAGAGAAGCCCGCACTCATAGAGATAGTGTAAGTGCTACCCGTCACTACGTTGCCTACTAGCTACTGTGCGGCCGATGGTGGTAGCACGCAGTACGAGTGGATTGACTTGATCGCTATCTCAGGTACTAG
>JBCBHI010000084.1:0-11166 GCA_038525885.1 Bacteroidota bacterium | reverse complement strand
GTTGGATCGGCTCTCGCTATCCTCCACCCCAAGTCCCCAGGTGAAATCAGCCCGGAGGTTAATGCCCGCCAGCGCCAATACCCGCAGGCCTACGCCTACCCCAGGTCTCAGAGGGCTACTCCCAAATCCGGCCAGATTTGGGGCCATTTGCCCTACCCCTACAAAGCCAGTAACGCCCAGTCGCCACCAAACGGGCATCCGGTATTCTACCTGAGCACTCCAATATTGGCGATCGCGAAACCTACCCCAATAGTACCCCCGCACGGGACGGCCTCCCATCGCAGCAGTCATCCGAAAGGGCACCTCTCCGGTATGGAACATACCCGTGGACTGTACTGCCAGGATGTGGTTATCCTCGCCCCACAAAGGTGGAATCTCCCAGAACTTGCGAAAATCGTAGGAAAGCCGGCTAAAGTTTCGCGCCGAACCAAAGGCAGAATTGAAGAAAATATGGTTCAACTCAAAGTACATGGACTCTTTGGGGTTGAGCGGTTGCACCCGAGTATCATATCGTAACAGGTAGCCTACCCCTGAGTGAAGGCCTCCATCGGCTCCCACCACATTTTCCCGTTCAAACACGCCACCGGGCTCTATCTCCATGTCCCACATCGTTTGGTTGTAGTACATCAACCCACCGTACAGGTCCTTCCTGATTTCTCGGCCCACGGTAACAAAGGCTTCCAAACGTTTGCTGGAGTACAGCTCCCGGTTAGAGGCGGGGTTATCAAAATTCACCCCGTAGAAGAACTCCGGGAAATCATAATAATCCACCCGGCCGGTAATGTTATACAGGTTATTCTTGGTCCAGGTATTCCAACTTACAATAGTGTAAAACTGCCTTTCCTGGGTGTAGATGGCATACACCGTGAAGGTGGTAGGCCGGGTTACGGTATCCTTAGGTGGGGTATAGGTAATGGCTGCCACCGGGCCAAATAGCCAACGGGTTTCTGGGGTAAACGCAACGGCGGGAATGGGCAGGATGCTCCAATTGCGTTCTTTTTTCTTCTTGGCAGGTTCTTCTTGCGATTCAGACTCTTGCGCCACAGCTACAGAGCTAATCAAAGCACATAGTAGTAGCATGCCAACACTCAACTTACGAAACATAGTATAGCGGTTCTCTTCTTTAGGCAAGTAATATAAAAGATTCCCTCGGAATGCAGGAAAACGTTCGATAAAACCCATGGCCTTTGTCGGCTGAAATGAGCGTATTCCTTGGCTATGGATCTGGGTATGAAAACAATACAGGGAATTGGTCCAAAAATGGAGAAATCTCTGATGACAAATTTCGACGAGGCGCCTTATTTACCAAGGGGCTAGAAGCTAAAGGCGTATCCCAGATTGGCCGTAAACTCCGTTTGACGTCCCCCTTCTACCCCGGATTTGGGGCGGCTGAGCAGGGTAGTATTCAGGCGAAACTGATGCTTCTCCCGGAGTTGGTAATTGCCAGATATTCGGAAATTATTGATCCACCCGGAGGCCGTGGCCACATTGCTGAAAGACCGGTTGGCCGAAATACTTGCGTTGAGCTTTAGGGTCTTTTCCAGAAAGGTCTTATTCACACTTATGGTAGGCCCAAACTGAGTGGTGCGCAGGGTATCCTGAATAGTAAAGGTAGCGTTAGCTGCAGCCGTTAACCCCAATCCGATGGTCTGACTTTTGTAACTGTAGGCCGTACTCACATTATAAAAGGAGGCCGCAGGTGCGTCGGCGCGGGTGGGCTCACTGGAGCTGCTATAGCTGGCATTGGCCACCAAAGCCATGGGGTGGTCCTGATGGGTATTCAATACGTAGCTGGCAGATACCGATCCTGATTGGTTCACCTGCACAAAGCTGAGGGTGTCCACATTTACACTATCAAACTCCGAGAGTGAGTTCACAAAACCAAACTGGTCCTGACTTTGAATCCGGGCGAAGGTTTGAAAGTTGGAATAGTTCAGATTCAAATTGAGCCGTTCGCTCAGCTGCCCACTGATGCTGGCAGACCCTACAAAGCGGGTAGTCCGGCTAGTCTGTTCATTGTCAAGGTTGTTCCGCTGGCCTCCGGCATTCACCGCTACATTCACGCGGTTACTGAACAAAGAGGTGCTCACATTTGCCGTAAGGTTTTCCAAATCGGAATTGAAAAAATAGGCTCCCAGCGTGGTATATCCCGGGTCTATACGCTCATAGCCCACGCCCAGGGTGAGTACCGTAAGGTTGGCACTTAGCCCCCCTTTGAAGGCCTGGTAGTATGCCGTGCTGGTTTTCCGTGGACTCAAAGCATTCAGATACCGTACCGGCTGGTATACCTGATTTAGCGTATGGCCCACCACCTCTGGGGATCGTAAATCGCGCGTCAGGCTACTGTTGCCATACTCCAGGGTAAGGTTAAACCGGTCCCCTATTCGCTTGGCAATGTTGATCCCGAGGGCCACATTTTGCTCAGGTTTCAATTTAGAGTTGGTGAGCGAATCTGTAGGGTCCAGCAAGAGTGAGGTAGTATCGTCTACTGCGCCAAACAAGCTCAGTTCATATTTGTCACCATTCGGGGTATAGGCCAATTTTACCCCCCACCCCATACGGCGGTAGGAGGGCTCAGCATTGGACTCCTCATCCTGGAGCGGCACTGCCTTGCGCAAACGACCATACATCACGGTAGCGCTAAAGGGTAGATCGGGATTTACTTCTACCCCAACTCCGTTGAAAATGTGCCCGGCTAAGGTATACTTGCTGAAATTCAGGCTGTTGTACCCTATGTATCCCCGCACCCACTTGTAAGTAGGTTGCAGACCATACTGGTTGAAGGGTTGGCTAAAGGAAAAGTTCTGATTGCTATAGGAGAAGCTTAGGGGCACACTAAGGCCGTAGGCCCCGATGGTCACATTGCCGCCCAGGAAATAGTTATACGGATCACGGCGTTGTGTTTCGCTGTTGGAAGCATACACCACCTGATTCACGTTCAATCCACCACTGATATTGAATTGGGGGCCCTCTTCCAGGTTAGAAAGGTCTTGCCCCATAGCTGCCGAAATATCCAACGCAAATAGCCCCAAAAAGAGGAGCCAGGTAGGCTTGCGCAGCATAGTAAGGTCGTGGTTCATTAATTAAGCTGGAATTGGAAGTCAAATGTATCATTTTGCGCCCATGTCCCCAATCTACAGCCAGGCCATTCATCGAATAAACCAGCCCTTTTACCTATAAAACAGGGGGCTTATCTCACTGCAAGCCGATCGTCTAAGGATTAAAGAGCAAGCTCCGTATAAGGCCCAATTATTCAGCTATTTCTATACTTAGCCCTACTCTTGCTTTTCTGCGGTACCCAATACCAGGCATTGTGCCTATCTTCGCCGCATGTCTACGGCCCTGTACCTTGTACCTACGCCCATTGGTAACCTGGAGGATATCACCTTGCGGGCGCTCAATGTCCTGAAATCGGTGGACCTAATCTTGGCTGAGGACACCCGCACCAGCGGTGTCCTCCTCCGCCACTATGATATACACCAGCCGCTGTATAGCTACCACATCCACAATGAGCACCAAACTGTGGAACGCTGGATAGCCCGCATGCAGGAAGGCGAAAGCCTGGCCCTCATTACCGATGCTGGTACACCGGGCATCTCAGACCCTGGGTTTCTCTTGGTCCGGGCCGCCTTGGAGGCAAACCTCAGTCTGGAGTGCCTACCTGGGGCCACTGCCTTCGTTCCGGCCTTAGTAAAAAGCGGCCTGCCCGCGGACAAGTTTGTGTTCGAGGGATTTCTGCCCCATAAGAAAGGGCGCCAAACCCGCATATTGCAGCTACTAGAGGAATCCCGTACGTGCATTCTGTATGAGTCACCCCACCGGGTGGTGAAGCTGCTGGAACAGCTAAAGGAACTGGGCATTGGCGACCGGCGGGTATCTGTAAGCCGGGAACTCACCAAGCTGTACGAAGAGACCATAACAGGCTCAGTAGATGAATTGATTGCTCACTTTGGAGAAGGGAAAGTAAAAGGTGAAATCGTCGTGGTTTTGGAAGGAAGCGGACGGGGCTAAACGCCCAACTGCCGCATTAGAATGGGGCTTAGTCCTACTGAGTGCTTTGCTCCTTTGGGCCGGATGGCCGGACAGAGGCTGGCCAGGTTTGCTGTTTTTAGCCTTTACTCCGCTATTGGCCCTCACCGAGTACCTCCACGCGGGCGGCTACCGCAAACCCGGTAGGCGGCTAGGCTGGCGCATATACGTAGCCTTGCTCCTCTGGAACATCCTCTGTACCGGGTGGGTAGTCAATGCCACCGTAGTGGGTGCCGTATTTATGGTGCTCCTCAATTCGTTGCTAATGCTCTTGCCTTGGCTCATCTATAGCTGGATGAAAAAGCAAGCACCGCGGATTGCCCTCTTCACCGGACTGCTGGCCTATCTCTCATTAGAATACGCCCATATGCACTGGGAGATGGCCTGGCCCTGGCTCAACTTAGGTTTTGGGTTTGCCAACGTACCCGGCTGGGTGCAATGGTATGACTACACCGGGGTACTGGGTGGGTCCCTTTGGATTCTCTTGGCCAACGGAGCCTTCTACTACGTTTTTTGGAAGCAGGGGGCTATTCTGGAAGGAAAAATCCGCTGGCTCAGCCTTACCTACTCACTCCTGTTAGTGATTGGAATCCCGCTTTTGCTCAGCCAAATCCGGGGCCGACGTTTTGAAGCCGAAGGCACCCCGGTAGAGGTGGTGTTACTGCAGCCCAACCACGACCCGTACTCGCGGCAGATCGTGACTCAGCCTGACATCAGGACCTCACCGGAAAAAATTGCCCATTATCTAGCTCAAACGGAAAGCGCCATTACGCCCAATACCCGGTGGGTACTGTGGCCAGAAAGCACCCTGCCCGGCCGCATGTGGGAACATGACAATAACAATAATCTGCTGCAGCAAATTCAAACCTGGGTAGATGCGCACCCTCAGCTAAGCCTGATTTCGGGAGGCACTACCATCACGCAGCTAGAGGATGATGCCCCGAGCCGGCCTTACACCCTGACCAATAGCCGCGGGGACCGCTACGAATTTCACAACAGCGCGATATGGTTACAGCCAAACCGCGCGCCCGAGTTTTACCATAAGTCCGTGTTGGTACCAGGGGTAGAAGTCCTGCCGTTTGCCACCGTATTGCAGCCCATCATTGGCCCCATCATGGAAGCCCTGGGAGGCACCAGCGGGGGATACGCCCCACAGGACGAACGGGCCGTGTTCTACACATCCGACAGCCTGGCCCTTTCCCCTTCCATCTGCTACGAATCCATCTTTGGCGACCACACGGGAGCTCACGTACGCAACGGATCTCAGGCCATTGCCTTAGTAACCAATGATGCCTGGTGGGGCGAAACTGCGGGACACCGCCAGCACTTTGCCTATGCCCGGTTGCTAGCCATTAGCCTGCGCAAGCCTGTACTTAGGGCTGCCAACACGGGGATTTCCGCCTTCATTCATGCCGACGGCAGTGTGCACCAGGCTACCCAGTTTTACACCGAAGCCGCCCTACGGGGTACCGTACTATTCTCTGACCAAGCAACTCCTTATTCCCGGAATGGCGACAGCCTGGGCAGGCTTGCTTACGGACTGTTCTTTTTCCTTTGGGGCTCCGCCTGGGTCCAACGTTTTACAAAGCGTAAAAAACAACCCACCCATGACTAACCTTAGTGCTCTCCGATACGCCGTAGTTGGCCTCTGCTATGAAGTAGGGGCGTTCATCCGTCAGGAATCTCAAAACTTTGACCGGAGCAAGATAGAGGTGAAAGGGCACAACGATTTGGTTTCTTATGTGGACAAAACGGCCGAGAAGCGGCTGGTGCAAGGACTAAAGAAGATTTTGCCGGAGGCCGGGTTTATTGCGGAAGAGGGCACTGCCGATCACCAAGGCCAAGAGCAGGTTTGGGTCATCGATCCACTGGACGGCACTACCAACTTTACCCACGGCCTACCTCCCTTTGCCGTGAGTGTGGGGCTGTTGCAAGCCAATAACCCGGTGCTAGGGGTGGTATACGAGGTTGGAGGAGACGAAATGTTTTCTGCCGCCCAAGGAGCAGGAGCTTTACTCAATGGCAAGCCTATACAGGTAAAGCCCTCCAAAAGCCTGGGCGAAGGCCTCATGGCGACTGGGTTCCCCTATACGGTGTTTGACTGGATGGACAAATACATGGCGGTCATGCAAGCCTTTATGGGCAAAACCCAAGGGGTACGCAGGTTTGGCAGCGCCGCTACCGATTTGGCCTACCTGGCTTGTGGCCGCTTTGACGGGTTCTTTGAGAAAGGACTGAAGCCCTGGGATGTGGCCGGTGGAGTGGCCATTTTGCGCGAAGCGGGAGGCATCGTTACCGACTTTTCAGGAGGCGACAATTGGTTGCACGGAGGCGAGATTATGGCCGGAAATCAGCTACAACCGGAGATGCTGGCCGTAGTGATGGAACATTGGAAATAGGCCAAGAAAATAAGCAGGCGTAGATAATTTTCTACTTCGCGTACTTTTTCTCCTCACATTGACCAAAGCGAAGAAAAAAGAGCCTTTTCTTCCCCGCCATACCATTGCATTTCCCACTCGCTTTTCGGTTCTATAACCTACTGGAAATCAATATCCTTCCCCTCTTCTTTCCTCCAGCTATCTCCTCCGTAACGGTACCGTTTTCGGTGAAATTTTGTAAGCCACAAACGATTGAGGTTTGTAGAAAGTGGGCTGAAAAACCATTTTGACATTACCCACGATGATGTATTTTTGGTGCAAAAAATTGGGAGATGGGTACAATTTCTCATCCCCTAGCGTATAATTTCCGTTGGAAAACAAAGGAGGACCTTTATTATGGAAAGTACAGAGAAGACAAAATATTCACCTCAGGAACTAGCAGAATTCGAGGCCATTATCAACGACAAGCTCAACAAGGCCAAAGAAGAATTGGAGTACATCAAAAGCACGCTGACTCGGAAGAATGATACCGGCACCGACAACACAGGAGGGTCCGTAAAGGTGCTGGAAGATGGAGCCGATACCGCAGAGAAGGAAAACCTGAGCCAGTTGGCTGCGCGGCAGCAAAAGTTTATGACCCAGCTAGAAAATGCCAAGATCCGAATCAAGAACGGTACCTATGGTGTATGCGTAGATACCGGCAAACTCATCAGCAAAGAGCGCCTTCGTGCCGTACCTCATACCCTGCATAGCATAGAGGCGAAACTGAAGCAAAACCGCTAACTTAGCGGTGTGGATTTTCTAGTAAATCATGTAGAGGCGCTCATTTTTTGTAGCGACAAAGCGGTGTCAGCGGACGAGATTCGCGATACCATGGCAGAGATGTTTGATGCGGAGGTGCCCGTGGCCGATGTAGAGTCGGCCATTGAGACCTTGATGCAGAAGTACCAGGCCGAAATATATTCCTTCCAAATAGAACACGTGGCTGGCGGGTATTTATTCCTCACAAAGCCCGCCTACCAAGCCAGCATCAGCATATTGCTGAAACGCCAAAGCAAACGGCGACTATCCACCTCGGCACTAGAGACCCTTTCCATTATTGCCTACAAGCAACCCATTACCAAAGGGCAGATTGAAGCCATACGTGGCGTCAATTGTGACTATGCCGTGCGGAAGCTGCTAGAAAAGGAGCTCATCGTCATCAAGGGCAAGTCTGAAGACATCGGCCGCCCCTTGCTATACGGGACTACCGATAAGTTCATGGAGTACTTCGGCATCAACTCTCTGAGAGATTTGCCCAACCCCAAGGACTTCTCGCAAGAGGCCAATCAGATAGGCGAAGAACTGGAAGGCGAAGCCCCTGCCCCACAGGCAGATGCTGCCCCAGAAGAGGGTGAAGACACGGCCGATACCCCCTTACCCCCCACCGAAGAATAACCCCCATGCCTGAGCTACCCGAAGTAGAATGGTACCGACGCTACGTAGAGGGCACCGCGCTGCACCAACGAATTACCGCCGTGCAGGTGCGCGATGCCAAGCCGCTGCAACAAAGCGAGGAGGAGTTTCAGCAGACGCTAGTCAACCATGCCTTTGTGGATACCGAGCGGGTAGGTAAATATTTCTTTTTGAAGCTGGATACAGGTTCCTGGATGCTGATGCACTTTGGCATGACCGGGGAACCCGTTTACTACCGGGATTCGGAGGATGAACCTCGCTTCGTTCGGGTGGAGTTTTTGCTAGAAAATGGATTCAAGCTGGCTTTCAACGATGCCCGTAAGTTTGGTAAGCTGGAACTAGTACCAGATTTGCCAGCCTTCTTGAAGGCTAAAAAGTTGGCCGAAGACGCCTTGAAGGTCACCAAGGAAGACTTTGTAGCCCGCCTGGGCAAAAAGAAAAAGGCGGTAAAATCAGCCCTGTTAGACCAAAACTTGGCCGCTGGAATTGGCAACTGGATTGCCGACGAAATGACCTATCTGGCCAAGATTCATCCGGAAGTAAAAGCCCATACCCTTACCCAAGAGCAACTTGGCGCCCTGCACGATGCCTTGCAAGAAGTACTGGAAGTAGCCCTGGAATACGAATCCGACTACGACAACTTCCCCGACAAGTACCTAACCAAATACCGCTGGGCCGAAGACAAGGAAGTCCAAGGCCAATGCCCCTGTGGGAAAACCGAGCTAGAGCGAATTGTGGTGGGTGGCCGGGGCACCTATTTCTGCACTCTTTGCCAGAAAGCGGAGTAAGGAGCCTTCCTGCCAAAACTTAGCGGTCCGCTTCCTCGTTTTTTAGTATAACATAACTAACAGGAAATGGTGGTAGAAACTATTCAATCCTATTATTCCACTCTCTTTAGTCCGGATTTATCTGACTCTTTTAAAGAATTGGGCAGTCCAAAGGATCCTTTTTCTACTCTACATAAAACCTGGGTTTACAAGGTCACACGCCAAGGATTGGGCACCGAAATCTTAGCAGAACTACAATCCGCTTGTGGTCTTACTAAACAAGAACTAATTCAAACCATTAGCCATTCTGGGAAGGTTGGGAACCGTTTGGATCCTCTCATTGCAGAGCATATTTTGGGAATTGCCGACGTCTACTTGAAAGGATATGAGGTATTTGATACCCGAGAAGATTTCCAGAAATGGATGAGTACCCCAATCCCCATCTTTGAACTACAAACACCTAAGTCCCTTCTTTCCTCCAAATATGGAATAGACCTAATTATCAACGAATTGGGACGGATTGAACATGGACTATTCGCGTGATAGTTTACCGGATTACGAAAAATAAATATAGCAGAGACACCTCGGGTATCGGAGCATTTCTTTATGGTGGCCGCTGGAATTCCATCGGAAAGCACGCCTTATATACGTCCGAAAATCCGTCGCTTTGCACTCTTGAGGCTTTGGTACATCTTCAAGGCAACCAACCTCAAAGATTTTCTCTGGTTTCCTTTTCCTTACCTAATGATAGTATCACGCCCTTAGCTTCAAAACTTCCAGAGGACTGGAATCAGGACCTAGAACTAACTTCCTATACTGTAGCCTTAGGAGACCAATTTCTTAACACACAATCACACTTAGCTCTAAAGATTCCAAGTATCGTAGTGTCCAACCAGTTCAATTACTTGATCAATCCCCTCCACCCAAGAATCCAGGAACTGAAGATTCTTTCCATTGAGCCTTATTCCTTCGATCCCAGGCTTTTGTAATTTCCTTCCTTGCAATTGAACTTGGTGTTGGGAAACGTTTTACCTATCCCATGAGGGAATAGCCGAAGATTACCGGAATACCCTGCACATTAAATGCCTACTTGGGCTTGTGGGCTTAAGTGTAATCCTGATGGCACAACAAGGCTAGGAAAACTTAGGTTTTCAGAAAGGTTTTGGAGAATGATCGGCTAAGTGAAGAGCCGCAGTATTAAGCAACACCATAGCAAAACAGCACCTTGGTTTAAGGTTCAGATATAGCGCAAGCGCTCATCGGGTTGGGTTCTGGTGCGGTTCCTGGACAAATTTCGGGAGGTAGGGAAGCATCCTTAGGTGATTACGCGTACCCTCCCTGTTAGCGGACGGTTTAAACCGTCCGCTAACAGGGAGGGAGGAGGCTAATAAGCCCTTTTCCCCACCGTTTAGAAATTACTTTTCCATTCCAAGGTATTAGCCATAATGGCCATGTCCTGTTTCAGGTACTCAATGATGGGCGCCAAACTGTCATTTTGGGTAGCGGTACGGAAATAGAGCGCTCCCCGAAGAAAATGGTCCGTACTGTCAGTAGTAACAAACTGAAACTGGCTGGGCACCTCCCCACTCAAACTCGCAAAAGACACGTGTTTGCCACTAGGGGTCATCATGATTTCTTCGCGAATACCCGCCGCTTTTATCTGGTGCTTGCTCGTCAGCCGGTAGGCATCATCCAAATACTCGCGTAGCTTCTCGGGGTCGCGGTCTACGGACTTATAGGTGATCTGTACATTGGCTTGAAACTCCGGATAATACAGATCAATCCAGTAGCGTTCGGCTATCCAGGAGGAATCCTGGAGGATTTTCACCTGATCAGAAATATTGAATTGATAGGGCAATGAATCTGGTAATGCACGGTATGTGGCCACAGGCAAATCGATCCGATTGAACACTTTTGGCTTAGGGTTATAGGTGCGGTTACAGGCAGCAAATAGTCCGGTAAGTACGACAAAAGTGAGAACTACGTGATTTTTCATAGAGGAAAATGGACTCAACTACAAAGTAAACCCAAAACGGCTGAAATAATTGCCCAAAATTAGGGCTGGTTTGGGCAGCATTGTATATTCATTTACCCAGAGGGTAGTACTATGCGTTGTCAAGACCTGTTAGATAGGCTAAAGTCGGAGAACCAAGAATTAATCAAGCAAGTGGAGGAACAACTGCGCCCCCTGGACATAGAACAGTGGGCCTGGCGCTCTAAACCCACTGCCTGGAACACCCTTGAGATTTTGGAACATCTCAACCGGATGTTCGACCGGGCCTTTACCAAAGTAGATCTGGCCATTGACAAAGCCATCGAGGAAGGACACAACCCTACCGAGACCTACCAGGTAGGCTGGATAGGAGAGGTAGCCGTGCAACTGATTGACACTAACGAGGAGCGCAAGAATACCATCAAGCTAAAAACCCCTCCCTCTTTCAATCCTATTGATCAGCCCCTGGAATCGGACAAAGTGCTGGAAACCTTTCTGGCCCAGCTGCGGGAGTTTGACCGTATGCTAGAGCGTGCCCGACTGG
>JBCBHI010000083.1:0-11168 GCA_038525885.1 Bacteroidota bacterium | reverse complement strand
TTCTTACGAGGATACTCCACCCCTGCACTGCCCCACTACCATTATGATAGGTAGTGAGGAGGGAATATCTATGGAGGAAGCGAATACCTGGAGAAAGCATTTCCAAAATCCCATTGAAATTATAGAATTAGCTGGAAATCACTTTTTCATATTTGATCATACCTCCACTATTCTACAAATGATAAAAAAGCAGACGCAGGTAGTACAAAATCAGCTATAAAAAGGCATAAACAGTATTGTTTGGAGCCTGACCTCTAGCGTCAACTGGAGTAGAATACCATTTATCTAGAATAATAAAGAAGGACAAAACTAAAGATTCCTATTCGAGACTGATTTAAAAATCTAATTCTGTAGGCTTAATAAGCAATGTGATTGCGGGTTTTACTCACAATTAGCACTACTTTCGTGCTTCCTGTTTGCTCGTTTTTCTGCCATTACTACACTTTACAGAGGTTTTTGAATCATAAATCATAATAGTACCTAGGGTTTACTGCTTGAGAGAATATTAGCATGTACTAATTGCATATTGTAGGTTAATAAAACGTTTGTTTCTGAATTTCAGATCCCCTCCTTTTTACAATTATCATTCAGCATCGTCTCAATAGTCTTACCCATTCACGGTATGGCTTAGTGCTCCGTATGGGCAAGTTCCAGTAAATCAAGAGTGTACAGTACTTCAATTGGTGGCCAAAATAACGTAAGTATTTGTATAAAATTTCAGTCAATTATCTCATGAAACCACTTTGGAATTACCCAAAACTGAACCTGATTTTTAATCTTCAAAATCCTAGCAATCCATGAACTGGTATTGCCTATACACCGCTTCTAACCACGAGAAACGGGTGTTGAGGATGCTTGAGAAGCAAAATCAAGAGGCCTTCTTGCCTACCCACACGGTGGTGCGGCAATGGAGCGACCGGAAAAAGAAACTAGAAAGACCTTTATTCCCGAATTACATTTTCATTAGGACCGAGGAGAAGAACCTTTGGAAAGCCTTGTCCATATCGGGGGTAATTAGTCCCGTAAAAAGGGAAAACAAGCCTGCCATTGTAGAGGATCAGCAAATCCAGATGATCCGCAAGACACTGGGAGGAGAACCCGAGGTGACCGATGAAACCTTTACCCGAAATGAGTTTTGCAAAGTGACCAGAGGTCCGCTCAAGGGGTTGGAGGGCTACGTTGTATACCAACAAAACAAAACCCGGATTGCCCTGCAAGTACAACTGATCAACAAGTTCATTGTCTTGGAGACCAATCCAGCCTACCTGGAAAAGGTAGCCTAAACACCTGGCTCCGTGCCTTATACCTTCCGGTTTGAGGCTTTACCAATAATCTGAAAGAAGAAACGATGGAACATCAATTCATATCCATGACCGAGGGCATGCTACAGCAGCATCTCTTGCAAAAAGACAACAACCTGGACAAGGCTGACAACTTGGACCAGTTGCCTACCCAAGGCGCAGTATTTGCTATCTGTGGCCGGGTAAATGGCCAAGCTGCCAATGCCCGGTATGTGGGGTTTACGGCTAATCTGCAATCGGAGATCAAAACACTTTTTGATCCCAACACCACTCACGAAGATACCCTGCTGAAGGAGTTTATGCTGAGCATTAAACTGAAAATGCTGGTGTGGCAAGAGGCTACGGCAGACCAAGCAAATGCCTTGGTAGAAGGCTGGAAGTCCACCATGAATCCTCATTTTTCCGAAGCCCTCAACAAAGTATACTAAGGCAAGCGAAGCCCTTACCTGGCATGCCCGTATCAAGTACAGCTTTCCCTTATCCTACCCTGCAAGAGACCCTGTTGCATGCAGAAGGGAGTATTACGTTCATTCGTAACTCCCAGACGGAGGAGCGGCTTACCTACCAGGAGCTTCTCCAAGCTGCCCGGCAGGTGCTGCATGGCTTGCAGGCACAAGGGATATCTGCGGGCGATGAGGCCGTACTGCTGCTGGAAGATCCTAAGGATTTTCTGCTAGCCTTTTGGGCCTGTATATGTGGGGGCATCATTCCGGTGCCGCTGGAGGTAAGCAGCAAGGCAGACCAAAGCCAAAAGGTGCTGCAAGTATGGGCTACCCTAAAGGCTCCTTGCCTGATTACCCAGCAAAAGCAGCAAGAACGCCTGTTTACCAAAGAGAGCGGCTTGCAACTGGGTGAACTGCAACCCAAAACCTACTACCTGGAGGAGCTGATGTCGGCTGAATCCATGGCCCCCTTGCACCCCGGAGGCCTGCAGGATTTGGCCTACATCCAATTCTCCTCAGGCTCTACGGGCAACCCCAAAGGGGTGATGCTGACCCACGAGAACCTGCTTACCAACACGCACGATATCATAGCCCGCAGTGAAATAACGGCTGAGGATGTCATGCTAAGCTGGATGCCGCTCACCCATGACATGGGCATGATCTGCTTCCACCTTTCGGCCTTGGTGGCAGGCGCGCACCAGTACATTATGCCCACCCAGGTCTTCATCCGCAATCCACTCTTGTGGATGGACAAGGCGCACCAGCACCGGGCCTCCTTGCTGTATTCGCCCAACTTTGGGTACCACTATTTCCTATCTATGCTACAGCCAGGCCACATGGCCGACTGGGAGCTGGAACAAGTGCGGCTGATCTATAACGGGGCGGAACCCATTTTACCTAAGTTGTGCGAGGAGTTTGCAGAAGCCCTGCATCCGTACGGTCTACAACCCCAGGTGATGTTCCCGGGCTATGGTATGGCAGAGGCTTCCGTAGCGGTAGCCCTCCCCCAAGTAGGGGATCCCATGCGGGTACACCGCCTGCACCGCGAGCACCTAGAGGTGGGCCAGGCTATATTAGCCACCGAAGAAACTGAAGCTGCGCTGGAATTTGTGGAGACCGGCTTGGCTATGGACCATACAGAAATCAGGATCTGTGGTTCTGAGGATGAGCCCCTACCCGACCGACACGTAGGCCATGTACACATACGCGGAGGGAATGTGACGCAGGGGTATTACCAGAACCCTGAGGCTACCGAAGCCCTTCTGGCCGGGGGCGGCTGGATAAGAACCGGAGACTTAGGTTTTCTGGATCAGGGTCGGTTTACCATTACGGGCAGGGCCAAGAATATCATCATTATCAATGGCCAGAATTACTATCCGCAGGACATAGAACGGGTAGTGAGCGAACGCTTCCCTGACTTTGGCTTAGGAAAGGTGGTAGCCTGTAGCCACAAGGCCGACCAGGGAGAAGAACTCCTGCTGTTCCTGCTATTCAAACCCTCTCTGCAAAAATTTGCTCCCAAGGCTCAGCAGGTAGCGCACTGGCTACGGCATAGCCTGGGGCTAGCCCCACAGCACATAATTCCGCTACGCCAGGTGCCCAAAACTACCAGCGGTAAGGTGCAGCACTTCAAGCTAGCCCAGCAGTTTGCGGAAGGTACTTTCGACCCGGTGGTAGAGGAACTGGCCAAGCTTACCAACAACCAACCGGAAGCAGCAGAACAAGACTTGGAAGGTTTGGTGCATAGGCTTTTCGGCATCTCAACAGTAAGTGCGGAGACTGAACTTGCGGAGCTGGGACTGAGTAGCCTGGATAGTATGCGGCTGGTCACGCATATACAGCGAGAGCTGGGTGCCCAGGTTACCATTTCTGAGTTATACGCAGCCAAGAACTGGGCAGGATTGAAAGCCCTGATTGCTTCCGCTTCCCCTCAAAAACTGGTGGCTATTGAGCCCAGAGAGGAACAGGAGTATTACCCCCTGTCTGATGGCCAGCGCAGGTTCTGGATGCTACAGCAATGGGCACCCGATACTACCCGCTACCAGCTGAAAGCGCTTACTCGTTACCACCGCCCGCTGGAAAGGCCTGCCCTGGAGGCTGCGCTTTCCCACTTGTGGCACCGCCACGACAGCCTACGCACGTACTTCCCTACCGTACAAGGGGTACCGGTACAGATGGTGGCTCAGGCCAGCGGTCTACCGCTTAGCTGGCAGTCAGTAGACCAAGAAAGCACGGCGGTTTCGCAAATGCGGCCTCTGCTATCGCAACCGCTTTCTCTTACCGAGGGGCCTCTGATCCAGTTCCATGTCATGGAATACCCTGGAGGCAGCCTCTTGGGTATGTGCTTGCACCATGCCATTGCCGACGGTTGGTCTATGGAGGTGCTTCAGCAGGAATTCTCTGCGGCCTATACGGCGGCCCTAGCGGACCAAGAGGTGGCCCTACCGAAACTGCCTTGGGATTACAAAGATCTGACTATCCACGCCGCTGAGCAGGACACCGAGGGAGCGCTCGATTACTGGCGAAAGCAACTGAGAGCGCCACTACCCAACCTGGCACTCCCCTTCCTGAAACCCAATGCTACGGAAAGAGCACTGCAACCCGGCGGGGCGACCTTCGCGCTAGCCACAGGGGTAGAGGCTTTTGCTCAACCACACCAACTGACGCCCTTTGCGGTGTTGCTGGCAGCCCTGACCAACACCCTGGGCCACTACAGTCAGGCGGACGAACTGATGCTGGGTACGGATACCAGCGGCCGCCATATACCCGGGGTAGAACACCAGGTAGGCTACCACCTCCATACCTTGCCGCTCCGCCTGAGCTTCACGCCTCAGGAATCCTTCCTGGGCAGGGCAAAGTCTATTCAGCAAACACTACTGGGCGCCTATGAGCATCAGGAGGTAGCCTACGGAGACTTGTTGCACTTGGCTAACACCCAAGATCCTGGCCCCGAGGCCTCCGCCCTATTCGATGCCTTGGTCCTCTACCAAACCGTAGGCCAGGAGGAATCTTTCACCATGGCCTTGGAGGGACACGAGGCCGAAGCCGTTGCGCTACCGCGCCAAGGAGTAATGGACCTGGAGTTCATTTTTGAACCTACTCCGCAAGGCACTGACCTACGCATCCGGTACAACCCAGAACGCTATCAGCATACGGACTGTGTGCAGCTGGGCAACTTTGTACAGAAGACTTTGGCGGAAGGATTGCTCCATCCAGAAACCAAGGCCTTGCCACCAGCCGTCGAGGAAGGTATTTCTGTACTAGAAGGCTCTTCGGCACGGCATCAGGAGGCGGGTTGGCTCAGCCTCTTCGAGCAAACAGTAGCGGCTCACGGAGCCCGGGCGGCCCTCACTGATGGATCACAGCACTATACTTATGCTGAACTGGCTCATACGTGCAATGCGTGGGCGGGCGCATTGGTAAGCGACTTCGGGATCAAGCCCGGAGAAGTAGTTGCCATCTTGGTGCCTCCTTCTGCTCACCTCACGGTAGCCTTTCTGTCGATTCTGAAAGCGGGAGGCGTTGCCTTGCCCATAGAGTATACCTACCCTAGCCAAAGGATACATCAGCTGTTGGCGGATGGCGAAGCCAAGGTGGTGATAGCAGCACCAGAATTGGCATCGGAGATTCCCTCCGGCCCTTGGCAAACCGCCATGCTTTCAGACTTGGATCAAGCCCAACCCATAGCCTTACCCCTCCCCGGACCGGATGATTTGGCATATCTGATGTACACTTCGGGTTCTACCGGGAAGCCTAAGGGGGTTATGATTTCTCATGGCGCGCTTACGGACTATGCGCGCACCTTTGCTGAGTACTTCCAGCTCACTGAAACCGATCGGTTTATCCAGCAATCCAGTTGCTCATTCGATGTTTTTATAGAAGAGGTGTTCCCTACCCTGGCCGTAGGTGCCCAGGTGGTGGTAGCACCCCGTGGGGGCAGCGATGTGACAGCCTTGCGGCAGTTGATTGAGGAAAGCCAAGCCACCTTCCTCAGTGTAACTCCCGGTATTCTGGCTGAAATGACCCAGCAGCCATGCCCCCCTTCTTTGCGGGTAGTCATCAGCGGTGGGGAATCCCTGAAGGCCTGGCAACTAAGAGACTGGCACAGGCAAACTAAGGTGTACAACACCTACGGGCCTACCGAAGCCACGGTCTGCATTACCTACCACCCCATAAGCCAACCCGGTGACCTGGCTTACATTGGCACTCCCTTAGCAAGCCATACGATCAAGCTGGCCGACCCTAATGGCCAAGCAGTACCCTGGGGAATCCCCGGCGAGATATGGGTGAGTGGCCCAGGTTTGGCTATAGGCTACTGGAAGGAAGAAAAGCAAACCCAGCAGGCCTTCCCCGAGCAAGAAGGAGTACGCTGGTACCGGACCGGGGATATGGGCCGTGCCACCCGTGACCATGGTATTCAGTTTTTGGGCAGGAAGGATGCCCAACTCAAAGTGAGAGGCTACCGCATAGAGCCCACTGAGGTTGAAAATGCGCTGGTGAACATCTCCGGCATTGAAGAGGCCTTTGTAACCGCTACGGAAAAGCACCGCTCTCAGCAGTTGGTCGCTTATCTGGTAGGCGATGCCTCTCATAAGTCTATCAAAGACCTACGGAGTGAACTAGCGGCGGTACTACCGCCCCACATGGTACCTTCCGGCTGGCTTTGGGTAGACCACCTACCCCGGCTTACCAGTGGCAAAATCAATGCAAAGGCCCTACCCGCTGCGGACAGCCAAGAAGAAGAGGAGGCGGTACTGCCCTCCACTCATGAAGAGCAAAAGCTCTGGGCGATGTTCCGTGAGCTATTGCCCGAGGAGGTCACTTCCATTCACCAAAGTTTCTTCCTACTAGGGGGCAATTCCTTACTGGCGGCCCGGCTGCTCAACCTTATTCAAGGGCAATGGGATACCTCCCTGACGCTGCGCGACTTGTTCGTGAACCATACGGTGGCTGAACTAGCCCAACGGGTAGGAAACACCGCTACTCAGACTACCATACCCCAAGCGGAAGCCGCGGCCCACTACCCCTTGAATGCTGCGCAAACTCACCTATGGGTTCAGCAAGAATTTGACACTAGCGGAGCGGCCTTCCATCTACCATGGCAGATGACCTTGCGAGGCCAGGAAGAGCTACCTGCCTTTCAGCAGGCCTGGCAACACCTGATGGTGCGGCACGAAAGCTTGCGCACGGTATACAAGCTGGAAGCAGGCCTGCCCGTGCAAGTAGTGCTACCTGAGGACACTCCCCTGCCCTTTCAGGCCTACTCCGATGAGGTCCCTACAGGTGCAGCCTTGCAGGAGGTGATCCAGGCACCCTTCGCTGTCGATGCCCAACCCTTGTTCTGCATTCAGGCCTTTTCCGGCCCCGGCACGGCGGTTACCGTACTCCTTACCTTCCACCACCTAGCGGTAGACGGCTGGTCCATGGAAATACTGCTTACCGAGCTAGCCTCCCTCCTCAAGGAGCAGTCCCTGCCAGCATTACCCATTCGGCTACGCGATATGGCCGTTTGGCAACGGTCTCGTAGTTACTCAGAAAGCCAAAAGTATTGGGAAGACAAGCTAGCAGGAGAGCTAGAAGCCATTGAGCTGCCTGCGAATACGCCCAAACATCAAGTGGAGAAGCAGGACGGCAAGGTTCTCTCCTTTGCGGTACCTACCGCGCTGATAAAGCAAATTGAAACGGTAGCGCAGCAGGAGGAAGCCACCTTGTTCCAAGGCCTGTTGGCCCTATGGTATACGCTGTTTATCCGGTATACCGGGCATCAAGATCAGGTAATTGCTACCACGGCCAACGGCCGCAATCATCAGGAGATAGAACCCTTGGTGGGCTATTTCATTCGTACCCTTCCTTTACGCACACATGTGCAAGCCAAAGACTCCTTTACGCAGATATTGCGCGCGGCCAGAACCACCGCCGTGGAGGCCATGACCCACCAGGATTTTCCGGTGGAACAGTGGCTAAGGGAAGAAGCGCGAAGCACCGAAGGGCTGTTTGACATCCTGCTGATCGTTCAGAATTTTCAGGAAAGGAAAGAGGAACTCCCAGAGGCGATCTCTAGGGTTAAGGCCCTGGATACTGATACCAGCCTGAACGACCTGCTGATTGAATACCATCAGTTTGGAGGAACTTGGGAGTGCAAGATTCGCTTCAACGCCGAGCGTTTTAGCGAAGCCCGGATCCGGCGGATGGTACAACATTTTACCCAACTGGCTCAGGCCATCACGGCGGCACCTACCCAAGCCATTAGCGAATTCCCGCTGGTGACCGTACCGGAGGAGGAGCAGATACTGAAGGAATTCAATCCCGAAATCACCCCCAGGAAGACTGCGTCTATTTGGGATCAGTTCTCCGCCCAGGCTTTGGCTACCCCACAGGCTCCGGCAGTGGTGTATGAAAATCAGCAGATCTCCTACCAAGCACTGCATGGCCAAGCCGTCAAAATCGCTGGTTTCCTAGCCAGTCAATGCCTACCCACCGGTAGTTTAGTAGCCATCCTGATGGAGCGCAGCCCGGATAGCTTGGCCGTGCTATTGGCTTGCATACAGGCGGGCGTGGCTTTCGTTCCCATCGATCCGAATTATCCCGAGGCCCGGATTGCTCTGCTGCTAGAAGACAGCGGTGCAGAGGCGGTAATAACCGATGAGGAGAAGGAATCTCCCAGTGGGTTGGCAAGTTGGTCTGTTTCAGAAATGCTTTCTGAAGGCGTAACTACTACCCCCAAGCTGGTCGATACCGACCTAGCTTATTTGCTGTATACCTCGGGCACCACGGGTACACCCAAAGGGGTGCGAATTTCTCGTGGGGCTCTGCAAGACTACGTCACCACCTTTACGGAATACTTCCAGATCACCGCTGCTGACAAGGTTATCCAGCAGAGCTCCCTGAGCTTTGACATTTTCGTAGAGGAGATTTTCCCAGCCTTGGTTACGGGTGCCATGGTGGTAATAGTCCCTACCGGAGGGCAAGACGTGGGCACTTTGGCAGCCACCTTCCGGCAGCACCAGGCTACGCTACTCAGTACCACCCCACTGGTCATTGAGGCCCTCAATGAGCAATACGCGAACTTACCTTCGCTTAGGATATTGATCAGTGGCGGCGATGTGCTCAGACCCCACCAAATCACCCATTTCCCTGCAACCGTACGGCTGTTCAACACCTATGGTCCTACGGAGGCCACGGTGTGCGCCAGCTACTATCCCATTGTGGACAGGAACCTGGCGAGCCTGATCGGTAAACCGCTTCCCCAGCATCATCTTTACTGCCTACTACCCGATGGCGGGCTTGCTCCGGTAGGTATACCAGGAGAACTGTGTATTGCCGGGGCCGGGTTGGCAGAGGGTTACCACGGTCGTGAGCAGGAAACTTATGAGCGTTTTGTACCCAATCCCTTTGTGCCGGGCACCAAAATGTACCGCACCGGGGATATGGCCCAGTGGCAGGAGGACGGCACTTTAGAATACTTGGGTAGACGAGACCAACAACTAAAGGTGCGCGGCTACCGGGTAGAGCCCCAGGAGCTAGCCCAAGCGGCGCTCACCTACCCGGCGGTGCAACATGCTCAGGTGCTAGTAGAAGAAGTAAAGGGCATTCCTCAGTTGATACTCTTCATAACCCTTTCGGGGACTAGCGATGGTTCGCCATTGAAAGGGCATGTACAAAGTTTGCTGCCTCACTACTTACATCCTGCTGCGATAGTAGTGGTATTGAGTATTCCTCAAACCGCACATGGGAAAACGGATACGCAAGCCCTGCGCAAAGTGTACCAACAGCAAAAGGAACATGGGTCTGGGGCAAGGCAGCCCATGACGAAACTGGAGGAACAGATAGCGAAGGCTTATGCATTTACCCTAAGGGTAGACAGGCCCAATCGTGACGACCATTTTCTTACCCTTGGCGGACACTCCATCAAGGCCGTACAGCTGGCTAACCTCCTCAAAAAGGAAATAGATCTGCCGCTTACTTCTGCGGACATTCTGAAGTACCCCACACCTGAAAGCCTGGCTCAGGCTCTGACGGCCCGTCAGCCGCAATCCAATGCAGTACCGCAGCGAGAAGAACAGGACCATTATCCTCTCTCGGCGGTGCAAAACCAGATGTGGTTCCTGAGTCAGCTAGAGGCTGAGCCAGCAGCCTATAACATTGCCCTGGCTTACCAGGTAGAAGGGAGTTTTGATCAAGCTTTATGGAACCGGGCCATAGAACGGGTGCTACATCGGCATCAGAGTTTGAGGAGCCGGGTTACCGTCATGGACGAAGAACCCCGGTGGATGGTGAGTGATGATGCAAAGGCATTCAACACCGTGGTAAGGCCCATGCCCACCGAGGAAGGCTTACAAAGCGCCCTGAATGCTGCTGCGCAAAAGCCCTTCCATTTAGAAAAGGATTCTCTCTTCCGGGTTAGTGTATTCGTCAGTGACACCGAGTGGGTACTGGTGCTGAGCCTCCACCACATCATTGCTGACGGTTGGTCGGTACGGGTGCTGGCCCAGGAGCTGGTAGCAGCCTATGAGCAAGGTTCGGAACCTGCTCCCGTGAAGCACCAATTCTACGACTTCTATACCCCACCGAAGGATCAACCCAAGGCGGTACAATTCTGGAAAGATGAACTGGCGGCTCCCTTACCCGTTTTGGAATTGGCTACCGACCATCCGCGCCCGGCCATCAAAACGGCCAAGGGTGAGGTATTCGCTAAGGCATTGCCTTCCGAAATTATGCAAGGGAGCTTTGCTGCCCAGGCGGGAGGCACTTTCGGCCTGGTCTGGAGCGTCCTGCAAACCTATTTGTGGCGGGCTACGGGCAAAACTGATTTCACCATTGGTAGTCCAATGGCCCTACGAGAGTCCCCGGATTTGGAAGGTCAAATCGGTTGCTACCTCAATACGGTGGTATACCGCAGCCAACTAGGCCCGGAGCATACCGCAGAGGAGCTAGCCCAGCGAGTAGCGGCACAACTAACCCGCGTACGGGAACATCAGGCCTTCCCCTTCGACCAAATTGTGTATGCTGTACAGCCTGAACGGGATTTGTCTCGCTCACCGCTCTTTGATGTCATGCTGGTGCTGCACAACCAAACGGAACATCAGCAGTGGTCTACCCAGCTACAGGGGGCCAAAGTGACCGAGCTTACCCCCACGGCGATCAAAACCAAGGTAGACCTAACGTTCAACATCCACTTGGTACCACATGGCTACGAGCTGCGGCTGGAGTACAACCGGGATCTTTTCACCCCCCAACGGATGGCCTATCTGGCGGAGGGCTTTGTAACCCTAT
Source organism: Bacteroidota bacterium (assembly GCA_038525885.1). Classification (GTDB taxonomy): domain Bacteria; phylum Bacteroidota; class Bacteroidia; order Cytophagales; family Cyclobacteriaceae; genus DMST01. Next base: position 151 of record JBCBHI010000083.1, on the reverse strand, counting down.
GGCAAGCCATGGTGCAAAATCCACAAGCCAAACTCTCCACCTTGCCCATCCACGGGAAAGCCGAGCGTGAGGCCCTGGCTCAATGGCAACAAGGCGCTAGGTTACCCGAACCCATTCTGGGGGCTTTGGCAAGTATTGAGCAGCAGGTACT
>JBCBHI010000082.1:0-11192 GCA_038525885.1 Bacteroidota bacterium | reverse complement strand
TAGATGCGCTGAGAGTGACGCTCTACGAGTACTTTGAACGCTTCTTCATTGCCGTTCTTGTACTGAGACAGCAGTTCGCTGTCGTTTAACTGGAAATTGTTCATTGATAACACCTGTTTGATAACGTAGAGGTCTAGGCCATAGTATGTCAGTTAGTAGTTTGATGAAAGATTTCTGAACATTTCTGTAATTGTCGCAACTACCGTGCGAGAGTTGCTAAATCAAGGAAAAAATTTGAATTTTTTATTGTTTTCAGGTACGAACTGTTATTCCTGGTCGTTCAAACCCTCTTTTCCTTGATCATATTGTCTTCTACGGGTAAGTAGGGGGCAAAGGATACATTTCCGAAATGAGAATCGGCCTATCACCTAGTAAGGATTCTCTATTCTTTGATAAAATCCAGGGTGTCTACCACGTACTTACCTTCTACGGGTTTTACTAATAAAACCACCTTATAGGAGTTTCCATTGCTGCTTGTGTACTTCCCAATGGCATATTTCAAACTATCACGGGAAGAGCCCTGATGCACGTAATGAAAACCGTTTTCTTCGGGCGGATTCTTTTCAAAAAAATCCTTGAGCACAAATTCTGCCTGTGCTTGAGAATAGGTATTCTTGACTCCATCCAGATTTATGACCGCCCGGCTATTGAAGAAGGTGACTAGTTCCTGTGCTGATCCTGCTTTGATGGATACCCGCACACCGGTAATGACCTCACTCTGCGCTTGAGCTTGCAGAGGGGAAAACCCCAGCGTGATTCCGAGAAGCAGAACTAGATTCCTAATGCGTCTTCGCATAGTAATGTTGTTGCAAAATAATGTAAACCCTGAAGGGCTAAAACTGTGCCAGAGGGTGCAAGCTAGCCGGAAACGGTTGCTTGAAATTAAAAAAAGACATTTTCCTATTCACTTACAAACCGCCTATCGGTTAATTATCTTTGGTTCATGAACCGAAAAATTCTCCTAATGATCCTGGATGGCTGGGGCTTGGGTACAGACGATTCTGTGTCCGCAATTGCTAAGGCCAATACCCCATTTATGGATAGCTTGCCCGGAAATTTTCCCCAAAGTAAGCTGGAAGCTTCTGGTTTGGCTGTAGGACTGCCAGAGGGCCAGATGGGCAATTCAGAGGTGGGCCATATGAATATTGGTGCCGGTAGGGTAGTATATCAGGATCTGGTGAAGGTAAATAAAGCGGTGGAAGAGAAAACGCTGCCTTCTTTGGAAGTATGGAAGGATACCATCAGATATGTAAAGGAGAAGGGGAAAGCTTTGCACTTAATGGGCTTGCTTAGCGACGGCGGTGTTCACTCACACATCGAACACTTGAAGGGTTTGCTCTCTTTTGCTCATGAAGCTGGGCTGTCGGATGTATATGTGCACGCATTTACTGATGGCAGAGATACTGACCCAAAGGGAGGAAAAGAGTACTTGGCTGACCTGATTAGCCATATGGAAGCAACTACGGGTAAGTTGGCTTCTATTACGGGTCGTTATTTTGCCATGGACCGGGATAAACGCTGGGAACGGGTGAAGTTGGCCTACGATGCTATGGTAAATGGAGTAGGAGAGGTGGCTACTTCGGATCCCTTGGCGGCTGTGGAGGCTTCATACAAGGCTGATGTCACGGATGAGTTTATAAAACCCATTATTGTGACCAACGCCGAAGGTACACCCCAAGCCCAGGTGCAAGAAGGTGACGCGGTTATCGTGTTCAACTTCCGTACGGATCGTGGCCGCCAGATTACCATGGCCTTGACTCAGGAAGATTTTCCTGATTTCGGGATGAAAAAGCTGCCATTGCATTATGTGACCATGACAACCTATGATGAGACTTTCCAGGGTGTCAAAGTCCTTTATGGCAAGGATAATTTGGAAGATACTCTTGGGGCGGTACTAGAGAAGGCCGGGAAAAAACAGATACGGATTGCCGAAACGGAGAAATATCCTCACGTAACCTTCTTCTTTTCTGGAGGAAGGGAGGAACCCTTTGAGGGGGAGGAAAGAATTCTTTGCCCTTCTCCAAAGGTGGCCACCTACGATCTGAAGCCTGAAATGAGTGCCGAAGATATTCGAGACAACATCAACCAGGCCCTAACTAAGGAAGAGGTAGATTTTGTGTGCCTAAACTTCGCCAATCCAGATATGGTGGGGCATACGGGAGTCTTCGAGGCAGCCGTAAAGGCATGCGAGACTGCGGATAATTGCGCCAAAGCGGTGACGGAGACCGCCAATGCCCATGGTTACGATGTGATTATCATAGCTGATCATGGCAACTCAGATATTATGATTAACCAAGACGGTACGCCAAATACCGCCCACACCACGAACCTAGTTCCTTGTTTCTTGGTTGGGAATGAGGTAGCTGATATCAACCTGAAAGACGGAAAGCTTGGAGATCTGGCACCTACCATCCTGTCATTAATGGGCATTGCTGTGCCTAAAGCGATGACCGGAGAGGTTCTTCTAGAAGAAGCTGTGAACGCATAAGCTCATGAAGCATTTGAAAAGTTTACGGCCCCTCGGGGCCGTTTTGTTTGGACTCCTGGCTGGTTGCCAACCAGGCCAATCGGATACCCAGACCGAAAAGATCTATTTTGATATCACGGGTTTTCTCAATACTCAAGTAGAAGAGCTCTCTTCAACTAGCCCACAACTGAATAAGTCCACTCAACTCGGGGAAGACTCTGATCAGTTTTCTAGCACGCCTATGAAAGCCGATTGGGATCAAGAATTCCGGTTCTTCTTCGAGCTGGATATCAACCAGCCGATTTTGCTGGATCAATACACTACCTCTGAAGAAACTGAAATGGCGGGCGAGGTAACCCGATATTCTCTGAAGGAGGAATCTGGAAATGGAGTGCAGTGGCTGGAGGTGGTGGAAAAGGAAGGTACTGTAAGTCAGATTTCCGCCTTCACCATAGATAAGAATGCTCTATATGCCACCCAACGACAACTCAGTATGAACTTTGATGCCGTGGGAGGTAAGCCCCAAATGACTGACTATTCAGTGCGGGGCTTTCAGAAGATGGTGCTTAAGGATACCGTGAACTATAGCATACAGGGCACTGTACTGTACCCTTAATGTTAGGGCCTTTTGCGCATGGTAGCGATTTTTTCTAGTACCACTACCAGAAATACTCCCAACCCTACAAATAGAATTGCCTGCAAAATATGCGGTTCTTGACCAGTGATGGCTTGAAAGTCAGTGGGAAGAATATTACGGGTGATCAAAGGTACCTGCTCGCCATGGCTGTTTACCCGGAAAGTCACCACTTCCTTCCAGGGCCAAATTTTGTTGAGTGAACCCACCATGAAACCTGCTAGCAGACCCACGGTAACGTTGTGATGATGCTTCAGTAGCCAGGACAGCCCTCTGGCGAAAGAAATCAGCCCCACCAATACCCCTATCATAAAGGCGAGAATAACGGGAGTGTCGAAGTTGCTGATTGAATCGAATATAAATCGGTATTTGCCTAACAGGAGTAGAATAAATGCACCTGAAATTCCAGGCAGAATCATAGCGCAGATGGCAATGGCACCGGATAGGCCAACAAACCAAAGTGCCTCTGGGGTTTGTGCCGGAGTGGCTATGGTAACGTAAAACGCAATGCCTGCTCCGATAACGGCGGCTAGCCCATTTTTCCATCTCCAGGGACTTGCCTGGCGGGCCACGGAAAGACAGGAAATGACAATAAGCCCAAAGAAGAAAGACCACGTTTGTATTGGGTATACCTCTAGCCAATCAGCCACTAAAGGTCCCACGCTTAAGGCACTTAATAGAATCCCTGCCAACAATACCACTAGGAAGTTGCCATTGATGTGCTGGTAAGCATCTACAATTTTGAATCGGCGGAGTAATAGGAGCCAGTCCTTGTTTACTGACCGGATGGACTCAAGAAGTTCTTCATAAATACCTGTAATAAAGGCAATGGTACCTCCAGAAACACCTGGAACTACGTCAGCGGCACCCATTCCCATACCCTTGAGAAATAGTAGAATGTAGTCTTTTGCTTTACGCATTATTTAATAGCAGAACGGATTATATATTATAAACCCTCACCTTGGGATAGCCCAGGGCAAGGGTGTACAAAGGTAGGGAAATGTAGGTGAACTTATTCTTCCTCTAGGAAGTGAGAGAAAGTGTCACCTCTGAGGCCCAACCGAATGGTTTCTAAAGGAATTACTTCGTTAGGAGCGATGTTTCCTAAATTGACATTGGCACCTAATAGTTTGATGAACCAAACCTGCTGTGATTTCTGAGGTGCCTCCCAGAGGATTTTCTCGTTAGGGATTTTGGTGAGAATTTCCTGCACCAAACCTGACCGAACTTCTCCACTGGAACGGAACAGCCCCACGTTTCCTGCTTCGCGTGCCTCACCAATTACTTTCCAGGAGCCGGAATCCAACTCCTTTTGCATAAGCTCAATCCACTGGTAGGGAGGAATGATCTTCTCAGCATCCTTGCTACCCACCTCGCTCAGTACCGTAACTTGCTTGGCCAAGGTGCGAATGTATTCGCATTTCTTATCATGATCTAATTCAATAGATCCATCGGATACTTCTGCGTATTCCAACCCAAATTCGTCCAAAATCCTCTGGTAATCCTCGAACTGATTTCGAACAACAAAGGCTTCAAAAAGCGTACCCCCTAAATACACAGGGATATTGTTATCTTTATATAACTTGAGCTTGTCTTTCAAGTTAGGTGTCACAAAACTTGTGGCCCAGCCTAACTTCACAATGTCCACGTAATCACTTCCTACGCTTAAAAAATCCTCCACTTCACGGAGGCTCAATCCCTTGTCCATCACCATAGTATAGCCTGATTCTCTGGGCTTTACGGTCCTTTCAGGGACTTGCTTAAGAAAATAATTCATTAGAAGTTTTCTTTACGATATTGCTCAATGATTTTGAACAACGCTTTCTGGGTTTCCAGCTTAGGGAAAAACTCATATAGCGTTGTATGATTATCGAAGTCCAAAATTAATCCATTTTCTAGATAAGAAAAGGCCTCACGGTACTTCCCGGCAGAGATGAGGTAAACCGTCATCCGATAATACAATTCGGATTCTTCGGGAGCTTCTTCGATACCATTGAGCAATAGGGCGCCTGCAGCGTCATAGTCACCCTGTTCGTAATATATAAATGACCAGTCTAGCCAGACATCAATATTTTCTGGGTCCAACAGACTGGCTTCTTCATATGCGTCTACACTAGAGAGCACATTGCCGCTTTGATATTCAGCATCGGCGATGGCCAGCCAGTAAGCTTGATTCTCAGGATTGAGCTTCAGTGCCTTGTTAAGGTAGTGGGTGGCTTCATGCCAGCGCTCCATTTTGGCCAGGCAAGAGCCCATTCCATACCAGCCTTCATCGTGGAAGCTATCAATCTTTACCGCATTTTGGAAATACTTAAGCCCAAGCTCTAGTTGCTCCATGTTCTCGTAGGATGCACCTATGTAAGAGTATACCTCTGCGGTAGGGCCTTCCAGATCCAGGGTTTTTAAATACGCGTTCAATGCCTTGGAGTATTCCTCCAGGTTCATGTAGGCGTTCCCAAGATTGAAATGGGCAGAAGAGAAATCCTCATCAATGGCCAGAGCATATTCGTATGCCTGAACGGACTTCTCAAATTGTTCCAACTTGTTGTATACAACCCCTAGGTTGTACCAAGCATAGCTGCTAAAGGGATCTCGATCTATAAACTGTTCGTAATAGCTAATGCTACTTTCGAGTTCACCCACCAAGTCAAGACAGAATGCCAGCTCATACAGAGCGTTTTCATGATTGAGGTTTTGCTCTAAAGCCTTCTTGTAGCAGCGAATAGCCTCGTGGTATCTGCCTGCAGCTTGCTGGGCCATCCCCATATGATAGCGAACTTCATCTTGTTCTTTCATATGGTCCAAGGCATCCTCGAACAGCTCAATAGCTTGATCGTACTGCCCGGTAGCAGAGTATATTGAGCCACGTAAGAAAAGAATTTCTTCGTCAAAGGGCTGCAAATTGGCTGCCTGTTCCAATAGGTTCAAAGCCTCCTCGTACTCCTCAACCCGGCTGAGTGCACGTGCCTTCTCCACCATCAGGCTTCCCGTGTAGGGGTACTGTTCCATGGCTACTTGGCACGCCTTGAGCGCTTTGCGTGGTTTGCCCGCGTCCAGGTAATATTCTATTATGTTTTCGTAGTCTTCAAGATCAAAAAAGGCGTGGTGACCCAAGGTGATATATGCCTCAAAACGGCGTACAAGTTCCTTGTCGTCTTTTCGGCTTTCAAAGTCTTCTCCCATGCAGTCGCAGATTACAATAGGCGTTTTGAAAAGTTACTAATTCCGCCCCGATTTCGCATTACGGTAGTGTTACAAAATCACACTTTACCCATATTAGTTCCCCACATTTCATTTACCACCCAACGGAGAGAATCATCCAAATCACGATAGGCAAAGCCAGGTAGTGAGGTGGCCTTTTGACCATTATAGGTGACGGATTTTCGTAAGGATTTTATCATATCGCGGGTGATCAAGGGATCACTCCCAAATACCCTGTTTCTCGCCTCTTCCAAGGGAGCTATTGCCTGTAATAGTGGCAAGGGAAGATGCCAATTGGGTGGTTTAACACCTATCTTGGCGGCCATTTTTTGCAGTAGTTCAGCATAGTTCAAACTTCCTGCGGAAACTATGTACTGCTTACCTACAATGTTCTCTTGGAGTAGGATCTGTAGCAGCAGATATACATCCCGGATGTCTATGTAATTGACTATTCCGGGGAAAATGAACTTCCCTTTGTTTTTCACATACTGCAGCATTTTAAAGCTGCTTCTGATTTCCGATCCTGGGCCGATAACTACGGAAGGATTGATAATAACACCAGGTAGTCCCTCCTCGATGCCTCGCCAAACTTCCCGCTCGCCCATGTGTTTGGTGCGGCCATATTCCGTAAGGTTAGGCTGGTCCTCCCACTTCGCTGTTTCATCTATCAAGGTGAGACTCTTAGGGTGACCTAGGGCTGAAACGGAACTGAAATAAATAAAATGGTTGATGTTAGAACTCAAAGCAGCATCTACCCAAAGCCTGGTCGCCTCGATGTTAATGCGGTGCATTTTCCTTTTATCCCTTGGTGCGAAGGAAACCAAACCCGCAAGATGTATTACCACGTCACAATTTTGAAGGGCCTCGGTTACGGTGGTTAGGTCAAATAAGTCTGCCTTCAATTCGCAAATATGAGAGCTGAATTCCTGGAGGTCCTTAGGAAGGTGGGCTCTTCTATGGAATATAGTGACCTCATGCCCTTCACTTGCGAAGCTTTTTGCCAAAAAACTCCCAATCAACCCAGTGCCCCCGGTGAGTAGTATTCTCATAAAAGGGAGTTATTGCGCAAGTTGTGCTCCAGCACCTTTCGGTATAGTTTGGTGCCGATGGCTTCTCGGTATGCGGTAAGCTGTTTGGGCTTGTGCAAGTCAGAACCCAAAAAGGTGATTTGGTTTGCCTTGGCAAGTTGCTTCACTATGGACCTAGCTCGGGAACTATAATACCCCATGAAGGATAGTACATTTACCTGAAACAGGGTGAGTTCATGGTATTCGTTGAGCAATGCGGGATTTTCCTGAAAGTAGGTATACCGTTCAGGGTGAGCCATTAGTGGCTGATACCCCTTGGATTTCATCTGAAAGATGGCTTCTCGCAAGAAACGCGGTTCGTTCAAGAACCCAGTCTCAAACAAGACATACTTTTTATCACCGAAGCACAGCAACTCTTCTGAAGATTCCAGCAACTCCATAAAGGATTCATCTACATAGTATTCGGCCGCGGCTTCGATCTCAATCGGAATGCCTTCTTTCTCCAGATGTTTCCTTAGCTCATCACGGAGTGGCAAGATGGTATCAGGAGAATTCGGATAGAATTCGGCTAGGATATGTGGAGTAGTGACTGCTTTGGTAAACCCTAGTTGGGAGAGTTCTCTAAGGATGGTGAGGCTTTGCTCCCAGGTTTCCACCCCATCGTCTATGCCAGGCAAAAGATGAGAATGGATGTCTACCGAATAATGAGCCGGGGTGCGATGACGAGAAAAAAGAGCCAAAATCTAACGCTTAAAAATATTTTTCAGCTGAAAACCTTTATTGTCCTCTTGGTAGTACCCATACCCATATCCGTATCCATAACCATACCCTTGCCCGTTATTAGACTTCATGGAATTCAGAATCACTGATAGGTTATTGAATTTGTTCACTATCCGTAGCCTTTTCAGGGTGCGGGCAAAAACCCGTTTGGAATAATCTGCCCGGAAAACATAGATGGGTAGGTCCACTTTCTTCATTACCAGGACGCCATCAGTTACCAATCCAATAGGCGGTGTATCGAAGATGACGACGTCAAATCTTTCCTTCAAATCGCTGACCAGTTGGTTGAACGAGTTGCCTAACAATAATTCTGAAGGGTTGGGAGGGGTAGGCCCTACGGGGATGTATTGGAGATTCTCAAATTCAGTAGGTAATAGGCACTCTTCGATAGAATGCTTGTTGATGAGAATGGTGCTGGTACCCTTCAAGGGATTCTCTTGACCGAAAGTAAGATGGATGCGGGGTCTGCGCATGTCCAGATCCACAATTACCACTTTTTGTCCCGATAGGGAAATTATACCCCCTAGGTTGGCCGAGACGAAAGTTTTACCCTCCCCACTAATGGTAGAGGTAACGGACAGCGTATGAATCCCTCCATTAGTAGAGAGGAATTCCATATTGGTCCGGATGGATCGAAAGGCTTCGCTAATACCACTTTTAGGATTTTTGGAGATGATCATCCGGGTATGGGCAAGCTTCTCCCCTTTGTAAGTGGGCACGCCTCCTAGTACGGGCGTTTCGGTAAGCTTTTCTATTTCCGAAAGACTAGTAATGGTATTGTGAAGCAAATAACGTAATGCTACCAGTAAGACCCCTAGTATCAAACCTCCTACAATGCCTATACCGAAGATGAAAATCTTATTTGGGGAGATGGGCCCAGAGGGTAAAGTAGCTGGAGTTAAAATCACTGACTCCGTGGTAGTACCAGCCTGAGCGATTTCAAACTCGGCTTTCCTCTGCATAAGGGTCAAATAGAACTCTTCGTATAGGTTGTAAAACCTTTGGGCCTGATTGTACTCAGTTCCTTTGGAGGGCAGTTTCACAAAGTTTGCCTCCAGTTTAGCCCTTTGGCTTACTAAATCTCGCACCTGCTCATCCACAAGGGAGCGCTCCTGCTCTATAGCATCCAAAAGCTCATCTTTGAGAATTTGAAGGCTTTGTTCTGTCCTGCGGACTATCTGTGTGCGAGGATCATGCGAAATCAATAGCCGATCTAGCCCAATTTTTAGGTTACTATACTCCTCCAAGGCGGGGTTAAGGACCGGGAATAAGATGGACTGATCAGGTATGGCCGCAGAGTCGATAACCGAACTGAACAACCGATTGATCCCTTTCTGTTTGGACCGAGCGGTACCAATTAGAGTATCAAGAGATAGTATCTGCTGGATGGTTTTCTGAAGGTCGGTGTTGAGGTTGGTGGTCTGGTTAGAAATGGTAAAATTCTCGAAGTATTTATCGTACCGATCCAGCCGCTCTTCGGTTTGTGTCAATTGATCATCCAGAAATTCGATTTTCTGTTGGTTGGCCTGCTTCTTTTGGTCCTTGGTGTAGGTTTGGTAAATAGACGTAATCGCTTCCACCAAGTCCCTGGCCTTATGTCGGTTATATTCCTGGAAGGAGACTCTAATAGTATTTGCATTCAAGTTTAAAGGATCTACCGCCAAGTGGCTGCCAATATAGTTGAGCAAGGATCCCTCACTATTGATTACAAAATACATGGGCTCCCCCAAGTAGGTATTATTTAAATGGGAAGTGGATTCTAACCTAAGGTCCAACTGGGGTAGGGAAAGGGTTTCTCCGAAACTATGTTCTTCGGGTACGGAGTCCTCGCCCTTCCACGGAAATTGGATTTCATAGCGGTCCGTATCCAGAATGGTCACCATGATTTTTTTATCAAAAACCACAGAGTTGCGTACGGTAATAGTGGCCTCGAAAGGGGATTCTTTGTACTTCTCGTCGTCTAGTATTTTCCCTTGGGTGAAATAGGTAACCTGCAGGGGCAAGGCATGGATGACCTGGGAAAAAAAGAGCCGGGATTTTAATAACTCAATTTCACCTGACAGATAATTAAGATTGGGGTTTTCGCTGTAGTTACTAAAGCCAAATAAGGTAGCCTCGCTTTTAAAATTTAGTTTGATGTCGCTAATGGACTCGTACAGCGGTTTGGTGTAGCGTACAAATAGGTAGGCAGAAGCCACCGCACCCACAATGATTAATAATACCCAGACGAAACTCCTACGAAGAACGGAAGCAATCTTCTCGGTATCTACCTTGTCTAGAACCGAAGAATTGTCAATGCTATCTAGGCGCTCAGTAGGGTATCCCGGTTGAATTCGCGCACGGTAATCATCGTTGTTATTCTCAACCATTATTATTTACCAAGGTAAGAATGAGTACTGTGAGAGAAACTCCCGAAGTAACCAGATTTAGAACGGGAGCAATGTCTCGCAATCCGTTTTGGAACGTCTGCGGCCTTGGTTCTACATAAATAATATCTCCCGGTTGTAGGTAAACGTTTGCCTCTTTAAGGCCTGCTATGGTATTCAGATTGAGAATTGAAACCTGGGGATTATCATAGGGTCCTCGGATGAGGCGGATGTTATGAGCCCTGGACACCGGTGATAAACCACCCGCCAGTGCCAGCACTTCCATCACGGTCATGCCCTCAAAAGGTAATGGCACTACCGAAGCCTCAATAGCACCCAGCAGTATTACACGCTGGCTAGTGAGAGTGATGGTAGCATATACGTCAGTATAGAAGTTTGAGAAAGCTTCCTGAATTTTCAGTTCTGTCTCTTGCTGAGTAAGCCCTCCCACCGGCAATGCCCCTACCATGGGTAAGCGAACGGTACTGTCCGCCTGGATTTCGTAGATAGGATCTGGCCGAAACTGCTGTTGAATGTTGATGCCGATTTCCTGTGTGAGCTCAAAATCAGGATCCACAATCCTCTCTCCATTACCTGTATATATCTGGAAGGAAAATTGATCGTAGGGTTGCAGCTTATACATATTCTCTTTCAGGACGACGGCACCGTTGATATGGAAGCTCTTTCTCTAGAGCGTCGTTCGGCAGAAAGTATGT